>CAZKRS010000001.1:0-31960 GCA_964555265.1 uncultured bacterium
GCCGGGCTTGACCCGGCAATCCATTTTGAAGTTACCATAGATTCCGGGTCTACGTTCGCCCGGAATGACGTCGGTCGGTTGTATATACAGCTGCTATTTGTATACTAAATCTTGATTTTATTGTAATATAATACTATTTGCAAGGGTGTTAAAGGTAAAAACATGATTTTTAAAGCTGCCGAATTGAGGGAGATCTAATCAATGGGTATAAATTTCTTCAAACTTCACGGACTTGGCAACGATTATATTGTCATTGACGAGAGAAAAAAACAGGTAATTGTAGAAGAATCAAAAAAAGATTTTGCCCAGAAAGTATGCCGGCGGGGTTTCTCAGCCGGTGCGGACGGAGTTCTCTACCTTAAAAAACATGAAAATGAAGACCTGCAGATGCGTATTTTCAACGCCGACGGTTCAGAAGCCGAATCCTGCGGGAACGGCCTCCGCTGTGCGGCCTATTACCACCACGGTATTAACCGGGAGGGGGAAAGTAAATTCAGAATCAACCTCCCCCTGGCCGCCCCGGTAGAAGCAGAAGTTAGCGTAAAAGAACCCCCACTGGGCCAGGTTACGTTAAAACTTGGGGAAACGGAAAAATATTATGGAAAAATGAAACTGGAAATTAACGGTAAACTTCTGCATTACCACTCAGTTGATGTTGGAAACCCGCACGCAGTCTTTTTCCTGGGGGAAAACGAATTTCTGCCCCAGACCCTGGAAGAAATTGAGCTGGACAGCCTGGGACCCAAACTGCAGAACCACCCCCGGTTTGAAGAGACCGACGGTATCAACGCCGAGTTTGTGGTTACCGACCGGCGTGGAAACGCCGAAATGCGTGTGCACGAACGTGGAGTCGGGGAAACTACTTCCTGCGGAACCGGCAGTATGGCTGTCGCCCGCTCGATAATTGAAACGGAACGAGCCAAAGGATGGGTGGAAGTAAGCCAGCCCGGGGGGATGCTTGTGATTCACCCCCGGGAAAACAAACTATCCGGCCCGGCCGAATTTTCCTACGAAGGTAAGTTCCCCGACAATTTCCGGATTGAGTCGACCAGCCAATGAGTTTCAGAAAAAAACGTTCCGAAAACGATAGTTTCCCCTGGGCCAAACGGGCTGAAACGGGAGTTTTTTCGGCGTTCGTGGAAACCACTAAAAAAATATTTGTTCAGCCCGCCGCTTTTTTTAAAACGCTGGAGCGCAACGGCAATCTAAAAGACGACCTGCTTTTTGCCGCAATTATGGGCACCATCCCCTCGGTGATTATCTTCCTGTTTTTCCTGGTTTTTTCTCTAGAGGGGCTGGAAGAACTGCGGGATTTATATATCTCTTTAAGCGGGGTTGAATTTCAATCGATTGGAATGGGGCTTATAATTACGGTTACCACTCCCCTCCAGGTGATTGTCAGTCTGTTTATTTTTGGAGGATTAATCCATATTTTTCTACGCCTGTTTGGCTGGCGCCGGGCGGCTCTCCCCGGGACGATTCGGGCTCTCAGCTACAGCACAACCGCAGGGCTGGCCGGTATTTTTCCCCTGGTAGGTGGATTAATTGGAACAATCTGGGGATTAATCCTGCAGACAATCGGAATTAAAACTATCCATAAACTGACAGCCGGCAAAGCTTTTTTGGCTATTATTTCTCCCCTTCTCGCAATTATTTTACTGGTGGCCGTATCTGTAGTCGTTATCGGCCTGGCTTTTTAATTTTTACGTGAGGCACAAACTTCACAATCAATATCCCGGGATATTTCAAGCCGGTTAAAATCAAGCTCAAACAGATCTACACAGAACAGTTCCCCAAAAAGGACAGGTTCCTCCCCCAGTAGCAGCCTTGTGACCTCCCCAACCTGAATTATACCGATAAGGCCGGGAACCATGCTGGCCGGGCCGGGCGCTTCCATGCAGTCTTCCTGGTCCAGATCCGGATATAAACAGCGATAACAGGGACCCCGGTCGGGAAGAAAAGTGGAAGCTTGACCTTCAAACCGGTAGACAGCGCCATGAACAAGCGGCATCCGGTATTCAAGAGCCAGTTTGTTTAACAGCAGGCGGGTGCGGTAATTATCCACGGCATCAACAAGCAGATCATAATTACCTGCCGCCATAATCCGGGCGGCACTATCCCGGTTGAACCGGGTGTTATGAGCTTCAAATTCAACACCGGAGTTTAAAGATTTTAAACGCTCAACAGCCGCAAAAACCTTATTTTTTCCAACGTCTTCCTCGGTGTAAAGAATTTGCCGCTGGAGGTTGGAAATTTCCAGCTTATCGCTATCAACAATACCAATTTTCCCCACACCAAGGGCGGTCAAATAGTATAACACCGGCCCGCCGAGCCCGCCGGCCCCAACCACAAGAACCCGCGATGACAATAATTTTTCCTGACCGGCTTCCCCTATTTCAGGGACCTGCAGGTTGCGGTCGTAACGCTGTCTCTGTGGTTCGGATAAACTCAAGATTTTTTTCTCTCCCCGGACTATTATTGAGATTAAACAGCAACATGGGGAATGGATGAGTTGACTGGCTGTGAACTTGATGATCCCCCCGGCGATAGACCTTTTTTTTGTTTTAATTTTTTAAAAGGCGGAAATTTAAAAAATGAGCCGATTTAGCCCCTGGACTACTGGACTACGTTTCCAAATAAGAAAGACCCAGCTCCACAGCTTCTTCTAACTCCGAGTCGTCAAGTTCGCCGGCTTCAGCGTCCTGAGCAAATTCGTATAATTTATTCAAATGCTCGAAAAGACGGGTAATCGGGATCGCCATTTCGATATCTTCAAGAAATATCTTCACTTCCGCGGCAAACGGGTGGCCCCCACCGGTAATCATGTCCGGTTCACCGTATTCTTCGGCCAGTTCGTTAGAAAGTACGTCCGCTATCCTGCCCAGGTGAATCTTGTCACCGACCGCCCGGAAAGAAAAATGACCGCCACCGTCGCGCTGATTGTTAACCATAACCATGATGGTCGGCTTGTCGTCATTCTGGCGGGAAATTTTCCCAAGTTTCACACTGCCCACCATGGGCATCAACGGCGTATCTTCGCCGGTGAATAAATAAACATCAACCGGCCCGAACCTCCCGTATAAAAAGGCGGACTCAAAAAGCTCGAGGCTCCATTCCCAGTCAGATTTAAAATACGTAAAAATACGTTCCACGAGGTCGTCTCTCTCACTGAGAGCAATCATCTCGTCAAGTGATTCTATTTCTTTGAGCTGCGGGAGGTTGCCGGCAAGTGCAAGCATCTCCTCAAAACAAAGTTCGGTGGCATCAATTTCAGCCAGCTCCTCGTCCCGGTCGCCGTAAAAATACTGGAAACCACCGCCGGAGACGGCAAAATAGAGTTCGGAGATCTGGTTGAGCAGCAAGGTCTGCTCACGCTGATCGATTTCCATCCAGGTCGGTCGACCTGCAAAAGGTTCAAGCAGGTTGGCCCACTCCTCCTTAACTTCTTCAAAAAACGGTTTGACGAAATCGGGGATGACGCCTTTCATAGGCATTATCGTCCAGTCGGAACGAAGGGCAACCAGGGCCAGAAAATCGTCAAGACCATCCGTTTCATCGACAAGGTTCACTAACATATGACTCTGCAGACCGGTGCAGCAACCACCATCCGGGTTGTAAAGAAGACAGTTCTCCGGCTCGCCCGAAGTGTAGTGATGGTCCACCACAACCACGGAATCAATCACTTCGGTAAGTTCGTCGTACTGGGCAAGCGTTCCCTTGTCGAGGATAAACATTGCATCGTATTGCTCGTTTTTTTCTTCCAGCAAATTCTTCACCCGGTTGGTCTCCAGCTCAAACGTATGGGGCAGCTCAACCTGGTAGTCGTGACCGGCTCTATCCAGGTAACGACTCAGTATGGTTGCTGCAACCACGCCGTCCGGGTCGTCGTGACTGTAGACCAGTATGTTTTTCTTCTCACCGGCGTCCAGTATTTCGGCAATTTCATCAAGTACCGGATATTCTTCCCGCTGTTTTTCAATAAATTCTTGATAATCCAAGGTTTTTACCTCCATAAAAAATTAATTGAGTGCATAGGATAATATGTTTAAGGAGATTATTTGTCAATAAATCCCAAGCTTCCCACTTTTACCCTGATTTTTTTGTCCACTGCGAGGGCGAGACAGTAGCAAGAGGCCGACGGATTAAAATTCGCCATCGCTATCGATCAGAACGGTCACCGGACCGTCGTTATCGGCTTCAATATCCATCATTGCTCCAAACTCGCCGCTGGCCACCGGGGAATGTTTAGCTTCCATTTTCTTCAAAAACAACTCATAAAGTTCCTCGGCCCGCCCCGGCGGTGCGGCCCGGTCAAAACTGGGGCGAAGGCCCCGTGACACATCACCGTAGAGAGTAAACTGGGGGATAATCAACACTCCCCCCCTGGCCTCAGCAACATTTTTTTCCATCCTTCCCTCCTCATCTCCAAAAACACGTAATCCGATGATCTTTTTCACCAGGTAATCAACATCCTCTTCACCGTCTCCCTCACCGACGCCCAGAAAGACAAGCAAACCTCTATCGATACTCCCCACCTCCTCGCCATTAACCCGGCAAAGAGCGCTATCAACTCGCTGCACGACTACACGCATCATTTGACACCTCCCGGTAAAAATAAAAATTTTATCATCCAAATGACCGGGCAATGTTCCATATTTAGCCCGGCGCCCCGCGATTTCCCTCCAGGGCCAACATAACGGGTTTTTGTTTTTTCGCCTTTTTCAAGGTTTTATTTTTTGTTTTTGCGCCCCGCTCCCCGCGATTTTAATTGTGGCTAAGTATTATTATCCTTTTCTTTTTGAAACTTCAGGTAATAAACAAGCCATCCCAGCAGGGCAATAACTATCAGAACGAGCAATACCTGGGTTGTTATATCCCCTATTCTCATCACCAGGGCCAGGGCTGAAGTTATCCGGGGACCAAAAATATAAGCAATAAAATAAACTACGGGCATGCTGATTAAGCCGGCGGCAGCATCATATTTCAAAAAATCAACCAGCCTCATTTTAAGCATCCCGGCGGTAAAAAAGGCGGGGAAACGAATACCGGGCGCCTGGCGGGCGGCCAGCAGGGCCCGGGGACCGTAGCGGCGGTAGTAATACTGGGCCTGAGCCAGTCTTTTACGACTAACAATCCATTTCATAATCCAGGTTCCCAAAAACCAGCGTCCCGTATAGCGACCCATAAAATAAGTTATTAAATCACCGGCCAGCACCCCGGCATAACAGACAAAAAAAGTAAACCAGAACTCCATACGACCGGTGGCCACCATGTATCCGCTTATCACGATCGTAACCTCTTCCGGCAGCGGCACACCCAATCCTGCCACGGTCAGGGCTACAAAAACGGCAAAATAACGGTATTCAATTACCAGTGGTAAAATAAACTCAAGGTAAGCCAGCAATTTTTTTCATCCTCTTGTTGATTAAGTATTTATTAGAAAGCCAGTGATTGAATGATTGAGTAAAAATGAGATTGTAGATCTAACGAGCAGTCAGAACAATTAAAAATAAAATTTAACTTTCCGAAAAAACAAGGAGCAATTCGGCTGAGAACTTATGTTCATAATTGTTATCTTTCAGGGGAGCAATTTCCGAGGCAGTTTCAAGACCAACAAGCGGAAATTCTCCCCACCGGTCTTTAATTATATCTAAATCCACATTTTTTTTGTCATAAAGTTCAACACCACGGGCAAAACTTTTCATCAGCAAACCAAAGGCCGGCGGACCGGAGGGGCTGGAATTAGCCATCTCATTAACGGTGGTTCTGAAATTATCCCGGGCACCGTAAGAATTTTTAATGGCAAAAGATATTTTCTGCCCTTCCCTGATCTGCTCATCAACAGCAAAAGCTTTGTTTGCCGCATCCACTCCGACAACATCACGCAAAATAAATTCTCCCCGTCCGATTACTTCGCTTTCCGGGTCGATTGAAAGAGCAATAAATAAATCTTCCGGCGGAGAACCGCTTATATCGGCAACATATTTGCGCAGTGACTCAGACATAACCTCCAGCGCCGGACGATTATCAAGTTCAATAATATAATTCTGGCGGGCCGCTGTTATGTAAAATGTATCGCCAATCGGGTGATGGGCGGGGCTTATACCGAAAGTGGAATTTATTTCACCGGTAAGTATAAAACCGGACAATGAGTTGTAGCCCTGGCGACCGGAGCCAAGCTGATAAACCGCCTGGTCGGACTTTTTATCCCCGTCGGGTCGACCGGCTCCCGTGGCGCCCAGCAGCGGGTAAAAATCGAGTTTTTCCCGAAAACCACGAAAAAAGACGGGGGCCCGAAAACTGTACGGGTCGGGAAATATGCAGACTACCGGGGCTTGATTCGAATCAGCTTGAACCCGGCCGGCCAGTGAGCTGCCAATGGATAGATTTTTAAACTGAAGATTATCCCGGTAGATAGTCCTGAAACTTATCGCCGGGGAACTTACCCCGAGTAAAGCAAGCCCGGGTCTGTTTTCATGTTCGGCGGCGGTTGTAATAACTCCCCGGGTGCTGCAGCCAACGATCTTATCCGCCCCGGTTATATTTTTTATATACCGGTTCAGATCTGCCCGGAAATAGCCCGCCGTGGCAAAAATTATAACCCAGTCCGGACCGGCCGGAGTCAAGCGGGATATTACCGAAGAAGCCGCCTCTTCACAGGCCCGGCGGGGATCGGGGGCAGAGCTGTGGCCCGCTGCCGCTTTCATAATCAGGCGAGTTCCTCTTCCAGGGCCTCCCGCCCCCGGTTAAGAGCATCTACAAACCCGTTAAACTGGTCAATTTCCAGGGTAAAATGAACAAAATTATACTGAACAACAACTCCATTCTCTGCCGGATCAAACCAGACCGAAATATAATCGCCGTCCTCATCCTCAAACTCAGCCAGGTTAACAATGGACATCGCTTTTTCCTCCTCTTAAAGGTATGTAAAATATTCGAAGTAAATTTATCTTATTTTAACGGTTTCTTCCAGAATTTACAGACATGCCCGGGTAACCGGGATTTATTTAAACTGTGCTCTCCCGGGGTTCTGGTTACAGATCATCTGTATTCTCCCAGTAATCCATTTACAGATAAATGAGGTTTCTGATTATCGGAATTTTATAACCCGCAAGGGACAGGAGGTTCCTGTTATGCGGGATATAAACCTCGGAGCAGCCCGGAGGGCTGCGAGAATGAGATCATCAGAGACCTTATTTATTCTTCCCTGGTTTGTAACCAGAACCCTGGGAGAGCACAGATCATCCCTTATCATAAGCACTCTCTGGCGCCCTCATTCTCGAACGCCATCCTTCCGGTGGGTTCTCACTTTCTCAGGATAGATGTTTCCCATCAGGAAAATATGCGGTAAAATGGTATGCTGGGTATTATCTGTTTATCCACCTCTGGCAGACAATAACGGGAGGTTAACGATGGCCAGTCAGCTAACCGAACAGGCCCGCCGGGAAGTCCTGGAGCTTGAAGACGTCGAGTTGGTCTTTGATCCTTCCCGGTCAAAAGATATGATTACGGAAGATGGACAGGCCAGGTTGAACGAACCGGGCTATATGTAATGAAAATTTAGTTGCAGGGAGTCTGTCAAGATGAAAATTATTGCTCTTATTGAAACGCTGGGTAGATATGGACGTGAAAAAATTGAAGACCTGGGCAAGTTCGGTGTTTTCCTGGGGAAAATATTTCAGACCATTTTTACTCCTCCCCTGAAAATAAAACGTGTCATTGACCGGATTCACACGATCGGCAGCTCTTCAATAGGGTTAATCTTCCTGATTAGTTCATTTACCGGCGCCGTCCTCGGGCTGCAGGTTTATTATCAGCTTGTCCAGTTTGGAGCCGCCGCCCGGACGGGGACTGTGGTCTCGCTTTCTTTGATCAGGGAACTGGGACCGGTTGTCTGCGCCCTGATGATTGCCGGACGGGCGGGGACGGCCATTGCCTCGGAGCTGGGAGTAATGCGGATCTCCGAACAGTTCGACGCCCTGAGCATCATGGATCTAAATCCTTTCCGCTATTTTATTGCTCCTATTTTTATTGCTATGATCATCTCCGTCTTTCTGCTCACGACCATATTTAATCTGGTTGGGATCCTGGGCGGATACGTAGTTAGTGGCGGGCTACTGGCCCTTTCGCGGGGAGCTTATTTTGGGGGGATTGAGGATTTTGTAACCATGTGGGATATCACTAACGGATTAATAAAAGCCCTGGTTTTTGGGGGAATAGTTGCCTGGGTGAGCTGCTACAAAGGTTATTACTGCCGGCACGGGGCGGAAGGGGTCGGACGTGCCTCAACTGAAACCATGGTTCACTCCAGTATATTAATTTTAGTTGCCGACTATATCATGACATCAATTATGTTCACCGGTTAGGAGAAAGAACAATGATAGAAGTTAACAACTTACATAAATCCCTGGGCGATGAGCAGGTTCTGCAGGGGATTAACCTCTCGATTCAAAAGGGAGAAATGTTTGCTCTTTTAGGGGGAAGCGGAGCCGGGAAATCGGTGTTGATTAAAAATATAGTCGGATTAATGAATCCCGACCGGGGGGAAGTATTAATAAACAACCAAAACATACATGAGCTGCGGGGAAGCAAGTTGAGCAAACTGCGCAGCTCGATCGGGATGTTATTCCAGGGGGGCGCTCTTTTTGATTCAATGACCGTCTATGAAAACCTGGCCTTCCCGCTCCGGGAGAAAACAGGTCTCGCAGAGGAAGAAATATCTACAAAAATCAGCCGGCAGCTCAAGCGGGTGGAACTTCAGGGCAGCGAGCAGAAATATCCGGCCGAACTAAGCGGGGGAATGAAAAAAAGAGTTGCCCTGGCCCGCTGTCTTATCCTGGAACCGGAGATAATATTTTTTGACGAGCCAACCACCGGGCTGGACCCCCTGATAAGTAACGCTATTTTACGTTTAATATATAATATACACCGGGATTTAAAAATTACTGCGATTATAATTACTCATAATTTAGATAAAATATTTCCAATAGTTCAGAAAGCCGCACTGATCCATGAAGGAAAAATACTTGACTGTAATACACCGGAAAAATTCCTGGAATCGAATGAACCACTTATTAAAAAATTCGTGAACGAAGCAACCCGGGGACCCCTGGAGGCGATTGGTAATGCGTAAAATAGATTTTTCTGTCGGAATTTTCATCATTGTCGGCCTGCTTGTTCTAACATACATGTCCGTAAATTTTGGAGACCTGAATATCCTGGGAACAAACTACTACCGGGTCAGCGCCCGGTTTTCCAACGTCACCGGACTGCAGAGGAACACGGAAGTAGAAATGCTGGGCATTCCCGTGGGCCGGGTGGATAAAATTCAACTGCGGGAATTTAACCCCACTGTTGAACTGTTAATTAGAGAGGATATTGATCTTCCGGAGGATACAATTGCCAGCATCCGGACCCGGGGCCTGCTGGGAGAACAGTATGTTCATCTCTCCCCCGGGGGGCTGCCAATGGATATTCCCAAGGATGGCAGCGGTGAGATCCTGGAGACCGAATCGCCGCTGATACTGGAAGAAGTAATAGGAAGACTTATCTTTGGTGAAGCGGAGGAAAATTAAATGAGTAAAAAAGCAACAGCTATTATTTTAACGGTTGTTTTTTTGTTTAGTTTCTTCCCAACCGTCGTTCTGGCTGAAAATAATGAACCTGAGCCGCAAAAGATTATTGAGGAAGGAATCCGGGAAGTTCTGCAATTGTTAGAAGATTCCCCGGTATACACCCCGGAAGATCTCCATCGGCTCCGACCAAAAATACAGGATGTTATTGAACCCTTGTTTGGATTTGAAGAGATCACTCTCCGCACCCTGGGCCGCCACGCCCGAGCAGCCAGTGAAAAACAGCTGGAAAAAATTGTCCCCCTGTATCGCGAACTGCTGGAAAACATAATTTTAAACAGTCTCACCCCGATTGTGGAACACTCAAATGAACCACTGCCGATCCCCGAAGTTGAAATTACCGGCAGTGAGAGCAGAGAAAGCGGCGCGGTCCAATACGCCCGCGTGTTTTCAACCGCCCGGATTAACCCACAAAATGATGAAAAAAGAATGGAAGTAAAACTTAACTACCGGCTGGTCAAGCGGGAAGAGAACTGGATTGTCTACGATCTGGAAATTGAAGGCGTAAGTATGGTTGGAAACTATCGCTCCCAGTTTGATGATATCATCACCCGCCAATCGCTCGACGGTTTAATTTCCACTCTTGAGGAACGAATACGCCAGTTTGAAGAAGATCCCCAGAAAGCTCGGGAAGAGGTCGAGGACTGGCTGCCGGATACAGATGAGGAGCAAAATGATCAACAATAACGCTGAACAATCACGGTTGGCCGTGGTTGTTTTACTGCTTGGTTTTATTAGTTTAAATTTTCTCGCCCCGGGGACAGTTTCGGGCGAGAACGGGGCAGGTTACGATTTTGAGGACCCTTTTGAAGAAGAGACCGACGAGCTCCGGCCAGATAAAACGGCGGACCCGCTTGAAAGCTGGAACAGGGTTGTCTTCGAGGTAAACGATTTTTTCTACCTGAAAATTCTGGACCCGGCAGCCCGGGGCTACCAGGCTGTTACTCCCCGTCCGATGCGCCGGGGGGTAAGCAACTTCTTCTCTAATTTAAGTGAACCTCTTTATTTTGTTAACTCCCTTCTCCAGCTGGAAGGAAAAGACGCTCATACAGCTTTTGCCCGGTTTACAGTAAACAGCACCTTCGGCCTGGGAGGACTGTTTGACGTTGTTGATGATCAGCCAGAGCAGGTTCCTCGCCGGTTCGACCAGACCCTTGCCGTCTGGGGAACGGGCCAGGGATTTTACATTGTCTGGCCCTTTCTGGGCCCCGCTACCCTGCGCAGCACCGTCGGGCGTGCCGGAGATACCACACTTGACCCCACCTGGTATGCTTCCCCCCGGCTGGGCATGGAAGCAACGGCTGTTTATACCCTGAACGAAGCCCCAAAATGGCTTCAGGAATACGAACAGATGAAAAAATATATGATCGATCCTTACAGCGGCGTGAAAAATGCGTACATTGAACAAACAAAATACTGAGAGAAAAATTTACTTCTTTACACGGGAAAATAAATAAATTATAGTTGGTTGTTAGGGACAAAAAAATTTTTTAAGGAGGCTGGGAAAAATGAAAAAAATAGCTGGTGTAATTATTTTACTTTTAGTGAGTTTATTAACCATAAACGGTTGTGCCCCCGCTCATCCCGAGGTGGCTCGTATTGATCCCGACGAAGATGTTGATTTAACCGGAGAATGGTCGGCGGATGATTCACGGCGGGTAGCCGAAACAATGGTCAGCGACGCACTTAACCGGCCCTGGCTGGACAGGTTCCATGAAGAAGAAGGGAAAAGACCAACGGTTATTGTTGGATTATTCAGGAACCGGGGCGCCCAGCATATTGATCCTGAAATGTTCACAAATGACATTCAGCGAGAACTGATTAATTCCGGCCGGGTAGATTTTGTGGCCGGAGATGAACAGCGGGAAGCTCTCCGGGAAGAACGACAGGACCAGGCTGAATTTGCCGATCCGGCCACTGCGGCTGCCCTGGGTATGGAAGCCGGGGCCGATTATATGCTCCAGGGAACTTTCATCTCCGATACTCAACGAGTTGAAGGGACAAGAGTAATCAGCTACCGGGTGGATATGGAGCTTATGCACCTGCAGACAAACCGTATTGCCTGGCAGGGCACTGAACGTATACGCAAGAGGGTGGACCAAGCCGGCTGGACCTGGTAACATTGCCTGCCTATTTTATGAATTCGGGGGTAATAAATATTAAATTACTACGCACTTTTTGCCTCTATATGCTCCTTTTCTTCATCTTTTTAATCTCCGGCTGCGCTCCATCTCTTGACCATTACGAACCGATCTATGAATCACTGCACCAGGGAGAATATGAAGAGGTAATCCGAATTCTCGAAGAAGCTCGCGAAGAGAACCGTTACGAGTATAAGGATCGGGTGCTGTATTCCCTGGAAAAAGGTCTGGCTCTTCATTACGCCGGTCTTTTCGAACGGAGCAACGAACGTTTTGCCCTCGCCGACGAATATATCACTGAACTTTATACCCGTCGTATTTCGGAAGTGGGATTCTCGTTTTTGACTAATGACAACGATCTCCCCTACCCCGGTGAACCATACGAAGATATCTATTTAAATGTTTTTAAAGCTTTAAATTTTGCGGCCCTGCGCGATCCACAGGCTGTTTTTGTGGAAGTTAGAAAACTGGATGAAAAATTGTCCTATATGGAAAGAAGATTCCGGGATCTGGCTGAAAGCTACAGTTCGGGAGCAGCCGGTGAGCTGGGGGAAGATATTGATATGGAAGCCGCAAGGGAAGAAAAAGATTTTCAGCCTGAACAAACACAGTTTCACAGCAGCGCCCTGGGGCGTTACCTGGGGTTCATTACCCGCCTGCAACTTGGCGAAAAAGACGGTGCAAGAATAGATCTGGAGAATATGCAGCAGGCGTTCTTAAATCAACCCGCCATCTATAATTTTGATTTTCCCGAACTTCCTTCACTTAATGAACCCCCCCGGGGACAAACCCGGGTTCATTTTTTGGCCGCGCTGGGAAAAGGCCCGGAAAAATACCAGGTGGAAGATAGAATATCTTATAAGGATCTTTACATAACAATTGCTTATCCCCGACTGCAAAAGCGAGGTACTTCAATTACAAAAGTGGAGATTTTAAAAAATGGTAACACTGCTGCCACGCTGGAAAAACTGGAAGATGTAAATCTTGTGGCTGAGAATGTTTTTCAGCTCCACCAGCCTTTAATTCATGCTAAAGCCCTGGTCCGGGGGATCGGTAAGGCCCTAATCAGCCGGGAAGCGAGAGCTCAAACTGATAATCCCTTCCTGCAGCTTTTTATTCTGGGTCTCCAGGAAGCGACCGAACAGGCCGATCTGCGCACTACCCGGCTGCTCCCGGGAGAATTTCACGTCGGCTATCATACGGTCCCCACCGGCGAAGAAATTACATACACCGCAAGGTATTATGCGGATGGGTCTTTAATAAAAAGCGAAACAATTACAAAAACTTTTTCTCGTAATGACTTGAACCTTGTTCGTTTGCAAAGTTTCAAGTAAAGTGTAGATGACTAAGAAAAAAAGGAAGTGAAATCGTGGAAATTAAAAATATTATGTTAATAATTCTGCTTCCACTGCTCCTATTGTCCGTGTTTTTCAGTTGTGCTCCGGCAGACAGCAAAATTGAAGGAGAAGAAGCCCCACGGTGGTTAACCAACCCCCGCGAGGAATATCCTGAAAATAGATACCTGGTCGCCCGGGGGCAGGCTCATTCCGAAGCGGGAGCAACTAACAACGCCCGCACCGAAATGGCCAGGATATTCAACCAGCAAATCGAAAGCCAGGAAGTAATCAGCGAAGAAATACTGGAAACATTTTCTGACGATAATACCGGTAAATTCCAGCAAGAAGTATCACGCCAGCAGCAAATTGTAGTCGAAACCGATGAAGAAATCATGGGGTTGGAAATTAAAGAATTTTTCCAGGATAAGAAAAATAATATGTATTACGCCCTGGCAGTTCTTGAACGCAGTTCTGCCCGTAATATATACCGGGATCATCTTGACCGGGATAATCAACGGTTAAGCAGTTATTATGACCGGGCCCAATCAGAAGATTTAAATAACGTTCAAAAATTACAAAACCTGGCTAAGGCCCGCGCCCATGCTGAAAATGCGGTAAAACTTCAGCAGCATTTAAAAGTAATCAATCCGGATCGGCAGCCCCCCCGTTTAACCGTAAATCCCGTTGAGATTGAACAGAAAATCAATGACCTGTTAAATAAATTAACGATCACCGTCGAACCCATCGAGGAATCAGTTATTTTTGAGCAGCATGAAATTAACCGCCGAATAGAAGAATGGATAAACAATACTTTTGCTGATCTTGACTTCCAGATTGCGCCTGAAGAATCAATACTGGCTGTCAAAACTACTTTTAATGCCGACTGGGCGGACCGGCGCCGGGCGGACGTAACATTTATCCGCTGGAATATAAATATTAGCCTTCATGATAACGACCGGCAGACAGAAATAGGATCAATCTCCTACCAGACCCAGAGTGGAGGGATCAATGAGGTTCAGGCTAAAAATAGAACCCAGCGCGATATCCAGAGCTGGATAGAAAATAATCTTTCGGAGTTGATCGTAAGAACTTTACTTACCACTTAATTTTTTAAAGGAGGTTGTATTTATGTTTTTTCGGAAAACATTTTTTGGGCTTCTAATTTTAACATTAGCGGGAGGATTAATTTTTGCGGGTTGCTCGCCCCAGGAAGCGGACACGACTGCCGAAGCGGATGCCTGGGGGGAAGATTTTGGCCCCCGGTGGGCAATGAACCTGCCCGAGGAAGAAAATTCTATTTTCGGGGCCGGAAATGCCCGCTCACGGGACCTTAACAACGCTATTCGACGGGCCAACCTGCAGGCTACTCAGCAAATAGCGCAAGCTATAAACCAGACCATCCAGTCCTGGGAAGAAGAATATATCCAGGAAATGGGCGATGCCGCCGATGGGGAAATTCTGCAGGCTTCTGAATCTCTCCTGGAAAGAATTGTCGAAGAAGACCTGCAGGGAGTCCGGGAAGTTGAACGAGCCGTCCAGGAAGACGAGGGAGTTTATAACGCCTGGGTCCTTGTCGAGTTAAATTTCGATGATCTTGAGAATCAGTTTAGCGAAATGGAACGGCTGGAAACAGAATTTTCGCGCGAGGAAGCACGACGACGGTTCCAGGATCGGCTGGACAACTAAAATTTAACAGAAAAACCCCGGGTGGTGCTTTTAAAACCACCCGGGGAAATTTTTACCGGAAATCCTTTCTTCAACCAGGGGAGGCCTACTTTAGATGTTCAAGACGCTCCAATTAGTCACTCCCGTCTTAATTTTAATGTTTTTTTTACCCCTTGAAACTACCGCAGCTAACCTGGAGATCTACCATATAGAAGGGAACGCCGAGGTTCGTTCGCCCGAACGGGAAGATTGGGGAAAAATTGAACCCGAAGATGAAATTTCACCGGCAAGCGAATTACGAATTGACAGCGGGTCTTTTCTTGAAGTGGAAATAGCCGGAGCTCACAGGGTTCGTTTCAACGAAAAAACCGGGATGAAATTTAACCTGGACGATGCTTCCGATTCTCTCAACCTGTACTACGGTTCGATTGAAATTGAACTTGTTCCCGAACAAATGACCGATTTCGACGATGATCTGACCGTCCATACACCGGTTAGTATAATGGGAGTCCGGGGAACTCAATTCAAAACATCATACGAAATGGAACAGACAAACTGGACGGGCGTGGACCGGGGAGCCGTATGGTTCGAAGCTGACACCAGGACAGAACTTGCCGCCGGCACGGGGGTTGATGTTGAACCCGACACCCCCGGTGGTAAACCCTCCCTCACCCGGCTGGGCGAAATCAGGGAAGAGTTGCACCTCACATGGGACCACTGGACAGAAAGACAACGGGTGAAGAGGTTTGAACAGATGCTTGTTGACTTAAATGAAGAAATTTATGAAATTGAAGAGCAACTCAACACCGAGCCGCTTCCCCGCCAGCACAGAAGTATGAAACGAAGACTTCAACAACTTAAAAATAGAAAAGAACAGATAGAAAACCGGTTAGAACCGGTCCGGGAAGCACTGGCAGATATACAACAAAGATACAGCTCCTATCGGGAAGAACTTGAGGAACGTCGCCAGGATTTCATTGAAAATCGCCAGGAAGCTTTTGCGGATTTTATCGAAGAAAGAGAAGAAAGGTTTGAAGAATTCAGAGAAAGACGCCAGGAAAGACGCCGGGAATAAACTTGCAAACTTAAATTTTACCTGCCGGTTATCCCGGTTCGACATGTATAAATATCCGCTCGATTTTATTTATTTCTTTTAGTTTTTCTCTTAATTTCTCTTCCGCCGCATGAACTTCTCCCAGCGGGCGGCTGGATTCTGTCTCCACGATAAGTGAAATATGAACCCGGGGACCAACAAAATGGGTCTTTATACCGGTCGGGCCGTAAAAATTATTATCATCGGCCACAATTTTCTTTATTTTATCAACCAGGTCCTCGGGGGCGGCCCGGCCCGTGATATGGTTTACGTTCTCAATTAAAGTCCCTACTCCTACTTTCATAATTGCGAAGGCCATCAACAGGGCCACCAGGGGATCCAACCAGCGCCAGCCCACTGCCGCCGTAACAAGAGCAACCAGCACAGTCAGATCGGCAAGAATATCACTGGCCTGGTCCCGCCCCAGTGCTTTCACAGCGGGAGAATGCAACTTTTTACCTTCCCGCATGCAGTGCCAGGAAAGGACAGCTTTTATCGCCATTGAACCGGCAATTACCACAATCCCGGCCGGATTAAGTGTTACCCGCCGACCGTAGTAAAAAGTCCAGCCGGCGTCATACAGAACATACAGTCCCGAAACTGTAATTATAAGCCCCACAAATATTCCCACCAGTGATTCAAAACGCTGGTGACCCTCGGGATGATTGGCATCCGGAGGTTGAATGCTCACCCATAGCCCCAGGTAAAGAACAATACCGTATAAAAAATCAGCCGCATTGTTAAAACCAACCGACCTCAAAGCCGAGGAATCAAGCCAGAATCCCACCCATAACTTGAGAACCGATAATCCCAGGCTGATGATCAATAATAAATATACTGGCCGCAATACCTGCTTGCTCTTCAATTTTATCCCTCATCCGGGGCTGAAAAAGATTAATTTTTAAAGATAATAACCCGATATTATATCACCCTTGAATTGTTTTTTGAAAATTAATGATTTAAAAATCAATCCCAGGCCTTTATCCTTAAAGTACAGGGGCGGTATATTTCAATTCTAAAATTTTCGCCGGGCGCCATTTTTTACGGGACATTTTAAATATAATGCGTTAAGCTAAATCACAATAAAAATTGCAGCGGAGGTTTGAAATGAATCCCGTTAATTCCGTTTTAGGGCCCCGCCGGGTGACCTGGGAAATGACGCAGGTCAGCACAATTGACTGTCTTCACTGGCGGATAGAGAGCAAAAACAAGCCCGATCCGGATGAACTAACCACCAGGGAAGGTAAGAACTTAATAGATCAACTGGATGAGCTGGGCACCAGGAGATTGATCCTGGCCGGCGGTGATCCTCTTGAACGCAACGATCTTGGCGAGCTAATACAATACGCCCGGGAAAAAAACATAAAATTAACCCTCCAGGCAACTCCCTCGGATAAACTTGTATCAAAAGTTATCAATGATTTTTCCCGGGAAGGTTTTTTTCGGATCAGTCTCCCCCTTGACGCTCCTTATCCCGAACTGCACAACAAATTCTGGAACAAAAAAAATGTTTTCCAGGATACAATCGAACTTGCGTATGAAATCCGGGAAAATGAAATGCCCCTGCAGATTAACACCGTGATTACCAGCCAGAGTGCTCCCCTGATGGCTGATCTATTTTTGAAAATTTCTTCTTTAAATCCCGTGACCTGGAAAATTTATTTCCTGGTCCCCACCGGCGGTGATGAAACTTTCCAGCCCCCCGGATTCCACGTTACAAGAATAATTTTTGAAGAAATTTACGAGCTGGAGCAAGAGGTAAATTTTGAAATATTAGCGGTGGAAGCTCCCTACTACAACAGGTTCTGGCTGGAAAATAAAACTGAAGAACTGGGGATTAACCTCGAGCAGTATACTTCGACACTAAATCCACTTTCCGTGGAAAAAGTTGATGAGTTTCTGCGGAAAAAAATAACGTTCAACCCGAAAAGATTTCGCCGCCAGCCGGGGCGGGAGAGTTTGTTCATAAATCACCGGGGAACGGTTTACCCGGGCCGGTTCTTACCGCTGGAATGCGGCAACCTGCGCACGCAATCAATCAGGGAGATATTCCGGGACTCCCCCGTGTTAAAACAACTGCGAAATCCTTTAGAACTTGGTGGCTGCTGTCAAAAAACCAACTGCTGGGCCCGGGAAATATGTGGGGGATCCCGGGGCCGGGCTTACTTCTTTTCAGGCGACCACATGGGAACCGATCCTCTCTGTTTCTACCATGCCTTAAAAACCATGCGACCTTAGAAGTGTGAAAGTGTGAAAGTGTGAAAGTGTGAAAGTGTGAAAGTGTGAAAGTGTGAAAGCAAAAACGGGAAAATCTAACAGGTCAGAAGGCGAACTGGCGCAAAAATTTTGGCTAAAATCAAAGACGACGAAAGTCAAACACCTACCGGTCTAAAATTTATGTGTGCTCTCCCAGGGTTTTGGTTACAAACCAGGGAAGAATAAATAAGGTCTCTGATGATCTCATTCTCGCAGCCCTCCGGGCTGCTCCGAGGTTTATATCCCGCATAACAGGAACCTCCTGTCCCTTGCGGGTTATAAAATTCCGATAATCAGAAACCTCATTTATCTGTAAATGGATTACTGGGAGAATACAATTTATGATTGGCTGAGCGGGCAGCTTCCGTCGGTGCAATCCCGGGGCTGGCAGGCCGGCGGCGGGGCTTGAGACCGGTTTCCCACGGCAAACCTGCTCAACTGCCGGGTAGTCTCTAAACTGCCGCAGCGGGGGCATTCAGCCTCCTTATCACGGTTATCGCTGCCTCGTCTGAGACTAAAGCCCTCGCCACATTCATTGCAGTTGTAACGATAAGTGGGCATTGTTTTCCTCCTTAAGAACCGTTAGAAAATATGCGCTAAAAACTGTAGCGCAGACGGCTGTAGAAAAGATCGTTATCGTCAAGGCCGCCAAAACGGGTATCATCATATTCGGAATCAAAATGAAGCGTTCCGGCGTAGATGTTGATTGAATCACTCCACTCGTAATCCGCTTCGAGGCGAAGATTGTAGTCTTCTTCGGTAATACCAAATAATCCCCGTGCTTCAACCACCAGGCGATCATCCCAGTATTCACGGGTAGTTGCCACCTGGAGGCGATATTTATCCCGCTCGGTGGCCGGATGGTCATCGTCCAGATCATTTTCTGCTTGCCGGCGTGCTTGTGAAGCGTCGTCATCGACCAGCCAGGTCCCCTGGAGCATATAGGTTACCGTGGGCCGGGTCTGGTATTCAAGACCGGCCATGAGCTGATACTGGTCGGAGGGCAGGTTCGGATTAGAACCGGCATCCTCGGCCCTGATATCCTCATAAGCTCCCTCAAGCCAGACAATCGCCCCATACAGCGGCCCCCGGAGCGAAACTCCGCCTGCAGCCAGTTCAGGGTGGTATACCTCCGAATCAGAATCGACGGTTCTAACCGCCCGGGGCGTTCCCGTGAACCCCCGGTAGCCGTAGAGTGCTGTCTCCCAGCGACCAAAATTTCTGTGGACTCGCAGGTGAACTTCTCCATCCGAAATATCATCCCGTGGTCTTGCCACTCCCGGCAGGGTATCTCCGGCAGAGCGCAACTCGCCCTCTCCCGGGTGATATACCGGCAGGATTAGTCCCCGGGGCGTCCGGTCGGCTTCAAACCTGGGCATCAGTGCGAGATCAAAGTTAAAATGATCCAGGTAACCGGCCAGGCGGAGAGCATCGTTAGGAGCCTTCAAATACTCAAGATCCCGCCCCAGGAAAAAAGAACGGTAATCCTTGGTAAACCTGTCGTTAACAAATTCATAGCGAGCGGGACCCCAGCTTAAAGTCTGCCGCCCCACCGTCAGATCATAACGGTGACCAACGGGCAGCATCAGGGAACCTTCGCGCAACTCAACCTCCACGTCCCGCCGGCCCTCATGTTTGATAAGTCCCCGGAGGGTTGCCTGGGAACCGGCGGTGCCATACCAGCGGTTCTCAAGCATAATCCTGTTCTCTTCGAGAACGTTTCGCTCTTCTATCGGCCCGTCGTTATCGTAGCGAACTCCCAGGGCCGGCTCAACATAACCCTCAACGTTGAGGTTACCGTAGACAGGCGCGCCACTGAGGGCAAACAGCAGTGCCCCGAAAATGAGCAGTGAAAGAACAGCAGCAAGTTTAGGCTTATCACAAAGTTTCACGGCTATCCCTCCTTTACGGTTCTATCCACCGGGTTGGCGGACGGCGCAAATACCTCTCGGTAAAGATGTCCTCTCCAATCCCGAGATCGTATTCAATATCACTCATCTCAGCAACCGTATGCCCCTCCGTCCGGTGGTTCTTAGCTTTCTGAACCGTGGGAGTGACGTAACCGTCAATCTCCTCCCACTCCTCGAGAGTCAGGGTGCGGTGCTTGTCGCCACCGGGAGTATAGAATACACCTTTTACCGGCAGTTTTGTTTCCCGGGAGATATGCATCTCGTAGTAAGAAAATTCAACCAGGTCTTCATCTTTTGGATTTCCCCGGATAATATCCACGGTTTCACCGTCGATATGATCCATGCCGACGTAGGCGAAGGTATCCGCCTCGGGATGCCGGCCAGTCATGTCCTCGTAGGTAAAGTTAGAACCGGCAAAACTGTTTCTTTTCTGCCGACCGGTTATCCGCTGGACCATATCCATAGCCGGCAGATAGAGCCAGCGATCGTCATCATCACCGGGATAGGTATGAACCATGAAGACCATCCGGCGCAGATCGGCCGGCTGGCGAAAATAGGAATAATATTTCTGACGATCCTCTCCCGTATTTTTCCGGAGCAGGGTAAGTTCCCTGGTTCGAACATTTCCCCGCCGGTCTTCAATCCTCATTGTTGCCTGCCAGCGGACATCATCCCCCGGAAGATAGGCGGTCCGGTAGGACTCATAGGCCAGCCGGGCCGGATCAGGCTCCTCGGCCGGCAATTCAGCCGGTGTAAGCAAAAATACAGCAAAAGTAACGGCTAACATGAAATATAACTTGAAATTATTCATCATAATCCCTCCTGAATAAGGTAACTAATTTTTGTTATCAACCGATTCAAGTCCACATTTCCCATAAAACCATTTGGCCGGACAGGTGCCGGTGAAGGCCGACTGGATCAAATTCAAAGAGACAAAACCTGTCAGCCAGAGCCACATATCAGAATGAAATACTGCCAGCAGAACTGATATTCCCACCACTATCCCGGCCGTCAGTCGCAGAGCTTCTTCAACTGTCATTTTAATCCACCTCTCCCGAAGAAAGATAAGGGTGAAAAACTTCGAAAAACGAGAATAAACCCAGCAGCGTTGCCACGCCGGAAAGGGCCATGATAGTAATCATGAACACGCCCACGGTAACATAGGGTCTGAGCGGTGCTAAAAGCAGGGGCGTAAATCCAACCGCTATCACGATTGCATTTCGAGCAATCGCCCGGGCCGGTTCGCCGGAAATCAGCTCCCGGACCCGCTCCCACTGTTCATCCGCAGACAACCCGGGGTTCTCAAGTGCCACTTCCCGCATTATCTGGCGGCCACGTTGAATGAAATGAATCGCAAAATCTACCGCAATTCCAATACTCAACGCCGACAGGACAGCCACAGGCATATCATAGTCCTTCCCAATCCAGCCGACCATTCCATAAACTACCACCAGGGTAAAGGTCAGAGGAACCAGAGCCAACAGCGCCCAGCGCAGGCTGCGAAACAAAAACAGCATCATGATAAATATTGCCACGTAACTGCTGGCCAGGGCCCAGGCCATCCCCCAGACCATTACCTGCTGCCAGGCTACGTTGACTACGGTAATGCCTCCCCACTCGGGCTCAGCGGCCAGCTGAAGACCGGAGCCGGCAACAAGTTCCTCAGTTTTTTCTCGAACGGCGGACATAACCTGGTTATCCCCGCTCTGCAGGTGAAACCAGACGTTCACTTTTTGCCCGTCCGAAGAGACCAGCCGGAACAGATCCTCGGGGTTGCCGCTGTTTTCATATAGAAACAAATATTGCTGAACGGCCGCCGGCGAACCCGGAAAGTTCTCCTCGGCTTCCCCGGCGTGCAGTTCATGATGTATCTTGCTGACTATCCCCGGCAGGGCGGTTGTTTTTCCAACCTCCTCCAGGGACTGTATTTCAGTTGTCAGGCGCTCCAATTCCTGCAAATTTTCCGGAGAATACCATCCACCGGCCTCCTTTTCCAGGACCATGTAGGCCGGATAGGAACCGGCAAAAGCCTCGTTGAAATAATCGTCCGCCTGGCGGATTGGATGGCCGCCCAAAAACCAGCGGGTAGGATTATCGTTCACCTGGATAAGCCCCATCCCGTAAATTCCCAGGAGAATAACTACCAGACCGAGGGAAAGAATCAGGTAAGGATGATCCCGTATCACACAGCTGCAGTCATGACAGCAGCTAACCAGCCGGCCTATCAGTGATTCTTCACCTTTCTTTGCCCGGGGCTTGGGCTGCCATACGGAAGCACCGGCCGGCAACAGCGTCAGGGTGGTCAGAAAGGCCAGCAGAATTCCACTGGCCACGGCAATTCCAAATACCCTTACCGGCGGTATCCCGGTCAGACTCAGGGAAACAAAACCGGCGGCGGAAGTTAAACTGGTAAAAAGTATGGGGAAAAATATCTCCTCATATACCTCCGCCAGGACCTTCCGGCTGGAACTACCGGGACTCATCCTGTCGGTAAAATCACTCAATATATGGATGCTGTCAACTACGGCCACCGGAAGCAGAAATATTGAGATCATGGAACTCATAATATGTATTTCAAACCCCAGGCCAATCACCCCCCCCATCGTCCACAATACGGTGATAACCGCCTGAAATAAAGCCCAGAAAACGAGACTGAAACTCCGGAAAAACAGGAGCATTAAAATGCCGATAACCACGAAAGCTATCGGGGCGGAGGTGGCCATCTGCTGGAACATCTTGTGGCCAAAAGTTTCTTCAGCCACCGGCAGGCCGGTAACATGTATTTTGCCCTCTGCCTGCTCCTGTTCCGACCAGAACTGGTGAATAGCCTGGCGCAGGGGGAAACTGTATTTTTTCTCCTCGATGGGAACAAACAGGGCCATCGCCCCCGACTGGCGGTTTAAAACCATCTCGGAAAGGACGGGATGTTTTTCAACCCGGTCGATTAAATTTTCCACCGCCGGGCCGTCCTCGGGCGGACTGCGCAGGAAACGATCAACATTAATGCTCCCGGCAACACCTTCTATGTCGTCGCTTGTATAGACGCTCAATATATCTTCGTAGACAACTCCTTCGTGCCTCTCCACCATCTTCACCAGGTCATAGAGAACCTCCAGGCGGCGGGCAGTAATTTCCCGGTTATCTTCGGGAGGTTCAAGAGCGACCGCCACCATGTCATGGAGAAAAAACTCATCCTCGATCTGCCGGTCAAGAACCCGGGCGGGATGGTCCTCACGGAGCATATCCTCGGGATCCGTATTTATCTGGATATTTGGAAACTGAAACAGCATGAAAGCTGTGACAGCTATAACCAGTCCAAACACCACGTAAGGATGATCCCAGCAAAATCTTGAAATAGCACTTTTCCATGTAAACTTCATATCTATCACTCCATTAGTTTAACTTGAATTTAAAAAATAGAATCGTTACCGTTAACCTGGTCAAAATACCGGGATTCCTCTTCTATCACCTTTTGAATATAATCACAAGCACTGCTGCAAATTTCTATAACATCCTCCCCCGCTATCCGGTAATAGCTGCTTGTCCCCCTGTTTTCCCGTTCCAGAACGTTGTTTTCCTCCAGCACTTTTAAATGCTTGGATATATTTGCCTGGCTATATCCCAGGATTTCAGTCAACTCCTTAACATTTTTCTGACCCTCCCGTAAAATTCTCACTATTTTCAAGCGAAGCGGATGCCCGAAAGCCTTGAATATCCGGGCAACCCGTTCTATATATTCCTCGGGAACCGGGCGGGATTCATTTTCCATAGTTTAAACCTCCTTTGATCCATTAATAGTATATAACTATATAGTTATTAAGTCAAGAAGAAATTTTGCACCACTAATTCTGTACATACCGGGGGTTGCCCGGTTATTTTTATCAGAAAACTACAAAATTTGAACAGGAAGGCAAATCGATTCAGCTTAAACAGCTGGCTTGATTTTCAGGCGGTCACAGATTTTCTGCTTCATCCATTGCTTTAATCCGTTCCCACCGTTGATCGACGTCGTTCTGAATTTTTTGAACCTGCTCCGGATACTGATCGGAGTTCAGGTGGGCAAACGCCCGGCCCAGGTTCTGAAGCAGTTCCTCGACCGGTTCCTTTTTATTGCGCCGTTCCGGATCATAATTAAGAGTGGTTACGCCATTTTCCACCTCATAAAGCGGGAAAACACAGCTATCAACAGCATGCTGAACCGCATCCATTCCCTTCACGGCGGGCATCCCCCAGTTAAGGGGACAGACGGAAAAGAACCGTCCAAAAACAAAATTGCCATTGCGCACATGTTCCTGGGCTTTACGGGCTTTTTTAATCATATCCTGGGGTTTGGTTTCCGCTGCATGGAACAGATAAGGAGCATAAGTCCCCCGCAGTATTTCCAGTGTATCCCGGTGAGCCCCCGACTTACCAACCTGCTGGGGACCGACGTGGGCGTTAGAGTTTATCTGACCTTCTATACCTGAGTAACAGACCTGGCCCCCGGTATTCATATAACCTTTGTTGTCGTATTCAAGCATAATGAAAGCGTCATTACGCTGGGCGGCTCCGATAACCTGGTCCATGCCAATATCCATCCCCCCGTCACCGGAGACCGCAATCACGGTGATATCATCATCAATTTTACCCTGGCGTTTGAACCGTTCATACATCTCAACAATCCCGGTGGCACTGCTGGAACCGTTGTGAAACAGGTTATGGAAATAGGGCATCTTGAAGGAAGTTTCCGGGAAACCGGTCGTTACAACCATCCCGCAGCCGGTATTAAACAAAACAGCCACATGACCTTCAATCCCTTTAAGAAAGATACTGAGGTTGGCAAAAATTCCACAACCGGGGCAAGCAGCATGGGGCCCGATCCGGTTCGGAATTTCCGAAAGTTCCTGGATATTAACCCGTTCTCTTTTCTTCTCGTCGCCAGTATCTAACGTTACCAGGCATTCATCCTTGGAAATCGGCTCCATCACCTCTTCAAAATCCTGGTCGGGCTCACCCGCCCAGGCGCCGTGATACGATTTTTCTTTATCTTCCTCGGGGATATCCGGATAATCACGGGCAAGTTCCAACATCTCCCGGGCGTCATTTTCATCAAACTTCAAACCACCAACCCCGTATGTCTTCTGGATCAATTCCGTATCCCGACCATTATCGTGGAGCAGAGCTCCAAGTTCATTGTAGAGATAATTGCCGGCTCCATACTGGGAGACACGTTCGGCAACCGTCAGGGTCTCGATACCTTCCATAGCGTCCAGGAAACTTTCCTCGGGGAAAGGTCGAAGCACCATCGGCTGAATCAACCGCGAGGGCTGACCGTCTTCGGCCAGGTCATCGACGGCAACTTTTGCCGTCTCCGAGGCGGTATTGAGGGCGACCATCCCGGGGATCCCCGACTCGTCGGAACCATAGGTCATAACCTCGTTATAATTTCTGCCGGAAAGTTCGGCAAATTCATCAAATAATTCAGGGATTAACCCGGCAGCCTCCTCCATTTTTTCTTCAAGCACAACTTTGGTATTAATAAGATCATCGTTCATATACGGTCCAAACGTGCGCGGATCATCCATATCTAAAAATGAAGGCCGTTCGGGTTTTTCGCCGACAAAATCCCGGACGGTATCTTTGGAATCAAAAATTTCAATTTTTCTTACCCCGTGGGAGGTATGAAAACCATCGTAAACAACCAGGCAGGGCAGGTTCACGGCTTCGGCCAGCCGGGGAGCTATAATATTCATATCGTAAGCAGCCTGCACGGTAGGAGCAAGCAAGATCATCCAACCCCAGCCCAGGGCCGCCGCCAGGTCACTGTGACCGTTTTTAATATTCAGCGGAGCAGATACATCCCGGGTAGCAATATTTAGAACAACTGGCAAACCAAGACCACTTATGGCCGGCATCTCCTCCCCTTTGAGCAGCACTCCGTTGGCGGAAGTAACATCTACAACCCGCCCCCCGGCAAGCGACATTCCGGCGGCTATACTGATCGCCGCCAGTTCACTTGTCCCCCGGACCAGTTCCACGTCAGTTTCCCCTTCGGCGTAAAGGCGGTCAACCTCCTCGCCAACATTACTGGAAGGAGTAATCGGGTAGTAGCCCTCGCCGTCATAACCAACATGAACAATCGAGCGGGCAACAGCATCGTTACCGTTTAATACTACAGTTTTCTGGTCGGCCGAACCTTCTGTTACACCTGCTTTTTTAGTCTCTGTTTTAGTAGAACTCATACCTGGGCCTCCTCTTTAGTGGGCCGGGTCAGGGCCTTACCTTGCTTGGTTTCCGGACAAACTTCCACGCAGCGCATACAACGTTTACAGATTCCGTTGTTAATTCCTTTCATCTGCTGGTCAATATAAATAACAGCCCCCGGATCCGGACAGACCATCAAACATTTTCCGCAGTTTATACAGACCTCCCGGTCAAACTCGGGGGCCTCGGCCATCGCCTGGTTACGGATCGGATCCGGCTGGGTCAGAAAATGCTTTGCGGGCAAGCTTCCACCGTAGGGCATGTTTTCATAACCCACAGGTCCTTTCTGAATCCCGGTCGGATTGATCTCGCTGTATTCTTCTTTCGGTTCAAATTCCGCTTCTTTCATCAGTTCACTCGCCTTGTTAAAAGCCGCCAGGTTTGCCTCCTTGAACGCCGGCCATTTTTCCTCCACCTTCTCTTCAAGTTTATCAAGCGGAAAATCAAGGACGGAAGCCAGCGCCCAGAGCATGGGCATGTTCAGCCGGGAACCAATCTCATCAACTACCCGGCTGGCGTCCAGGGTAATAATTTTACCGCTGTATAATTCAAAATCATCCCGGAATTCTTCCGGATCTTCGGGTGTGTTTAAAACAACCGTTGCGTCATGTTGCAAACCCTTGTGAAAACCCTGTTTCAAAGCAATCCTGGGATAAAATCCAACAAGTATATGCGGCGTATTGGTGGGGCCACTTGTCCGGACTTCAACATCCTCCGAGCAAAAACGGATGGAAACCGATGTCGGTGTCCCCTGCTTCTCCGAGCCGTATTTGGCGTCATAACCGCCGTCCAGTCCAAACTCCCGGACCCCCAGCTCAAATAACATCTTCCCAATCGTATTCGCCCCGTCGCCGCCAAGGGCCGAAACAAGGACATTACAGAATCCTCTTTCGTCAGTGTAAGGCAATGAGTAACTCACGTTTGAACCTCCCGATAATTTTAAACCAGCAGATTATTTTAACCTAAACAAATGATAATTATTATAGCATATCACTAAATTTGTAATCAATCATTACGGCAGCACAACTAAATTTTTACTTGACAGAAAAAGTTACCCGCACGCAATTATTTCCCGAGATCTTTTACAAACTTTTGTTTGGAAACTTCCCAGCGGGGAGCCAGCAGCAACCGGCGGGGGGCGTCACCGATCAGGCGGTGAATAACTGTTTTGTCAGGCAAAATATCCAGGGCCCGTTTTACGATCTCAACATATTCCTCGTAAGAGAGAGGACTGTATTCGCCGGCCCGGTAACGGCGGGCCAGCGGCGTTCCCCGGACAACCTGCAGATGATGAAACTTTATCCCCTCAAGTTTATACCGGTTAATCTCCCGAACGGACTTCTCCATATCCACCAGGTCTTCGCCGGGAAGACCAAAAATAAGATGGGCACAAACGTTAAGACCAGGATATTCTTTGAGCCTCCCGAGAGCTTCCTGGTAGTCAGAAAAACCATGACCGCGGTTAATTCGAGCAAGCGTCCGCTCATTTGCCGTCTGCTGGCCAATTTCAACCCAGATTTCTCGCCCGGCGGCAGAATATGCCCCCAGTAAATCAATCACCTCTTCTGGCAGGCAATCGGGCCGGGTTCCGATACAGAGACCAAGGACATCATCAAGAACAAGGGCCCGCTCATAGAACTCTTTTAACTCTTCAACCGGCCCATAGGTGTTGGTATGAGCCTGGAAATAAACCAGGAATTTCTCTGCGTTTTTTCTCCGGAATATTTTTTTGCCTGCTTCAACCTGTTCTTCAATACTGATGTTTTTATCAACA
Organism: uncultured bacterium; assembly: GCA_964555265.1. GTDB lineage: Bacteria > T1Sed10-126 > T1Sed10-126 > T1Sed10-126 > T1Sed10-126 > CAZKRS01. The sequence continues at coordinate 28,052 of CAZKRS010000001.1, forward strand.
TACGGGGGCTGAAAAGCGTCATTACGGCAGTAGATGCAGCCGCCCCGCCCCACTTCACCGTCAATATTCGGGCAGGTAAACCCGGCGTCGACCGGGATTTTGTAGACTTTCCGGCCAAATTTTTCCCGAACGTAATCAGCAAAACTGCGCATCCTTTTTAAACAGCCTCCCGCTGGTTTTTACTGTTTTGTTTTTTAACCCCAAAAGGGCGCATCGCAGGGCGCAGGGTGCGTGGAGCCAAACGCACAAAATTAAACCCTGAAAACCCGCTATGTCGGCCCAAACGAATTCGGTTTTCGTTTCCCGGGGCAAAAATTTTTATTTTTGAAATCTTTGTGGCAAAAACGGTTCGGCCAGATCGGGGATATTATCCTCCAGTATCATTTCTCTCACCAGTTCAACAGTCACCGGGACCATCAAAATTCCGTTCCGGTAATGACCTGCTGCAAAAAACAGATTGGGAGTTCCGGGACCGGGACCGATTACGGGCAGAGAATCTATGGTTGCCGGCCGGTGGCCGACCCAGCTTTCCAGAAACGGCTGGTCTTTTATTCCCGGCAAAACCTCGGCGGCGGCAAACAGAAGATCATACGCACCGCCGGCTCGAACCCGGCTCTCAAACCCCTTTTCTTCCATGGTTGCTCCCAGCAATAGCCGGTCGGGATAATGGGGAACACAGTAAACATCGGGCGTCTGGATAACATGGCCGGGAGAAAAATTAGGATCAATTCCCACCGCCACGGCCTGACCTTTTACCGGTCGAAACGGAAGCCGGTCGGCAGCCTTTAAACCGGGAATCATCCCCGACCAGGCCCCGGCGGCAACCACCAGCTGCTTAAGGGGGTATTGTGCAATCTCGGTCTTCACCGCTTCCGCAGCGCTATCATTCGCATATTTTATATCAACCACCGGCTCGTTGGTATGGATTTCAACGCCCTGTTCGCGGCAGTAAATAGCAAGAGCCGTCGACAGCTTGCGGTTATCAATTTTCTGTTCGGATTCAACAAGTAGTCCCTCCAGGACCTCATCGGCCAGCAAAGGTTCCATTTCTTTTAATTTTTTGGCCGAAATCTTCTTTACGCTTAATCCGATCCGTTCCTGGTATTCATAAAGCCGGTTCAATTCACTGGCCTGCCGGGGCTGAAGGGCGGTAAATATGGTTCCCTTCCGCCGGTAGTCAAGATCCATCTCCACAACTGACTTCAGACGGCTAACAAAACCGGGATATCTATTAAGACTCTCAACACCAAGTTCAAGCAGATCAAACTCTTCAAACTCAAGCTCCATTATTGGCGCCAGCATACCGCCGGAAGCATGGGTGGCCTCCCGACCCAGGTAATCCCGGTCAAACAGAATCACCCTCTCCAGGTCTTCAGCCAGCCAACCGGCTATGGCCATACCGATGCACCCGCCGCCTATAACTGCCAGGTCGGCTTTTTCCATTATTTACACTTCCCGGAAAGATCAGCTGAGTTCGGGTTGTTTCAAAACAGCACCTTTATCGGTGGTATCAACAAGGGTCCGGTAGCGAGCCAGATAACTGTTGTTTATCAACTCGCGCTCGGGAGGAACTGCAGGCGGACGGTCTAAAAAATCATCCTCTTTAACTTCAAGTTTCTTTTCATGAAGATTTATAGAAATTATATCTCCGTCCTGTAGTTTACTGATTGGCCCTTCAAGAGCCGCCTCGGGCGCGATATGACCGATACAGGGGCCTCGGCTGCCGCCTGAAAAGCGGCCGTCGGTCAAGAGAGCTGTGGAATCACCCAGCCCGCTGCCCATCAAATTGGCGGTGGGGGCCAGCATTTCCCGCATTCCCGGGCCTCCGGCCGGACCTTCAAAACGGATCACAATTACTGACCCTGGCTCCACGTCATGGTTAAGAATCGCCCGGTTAGCCTCTTCCTCACAACCAAACACCCGGGCCGGTCCCTCGTGAACCCACATATTTTCGTCCACCGCCGCCGATTTAACAGCCGCTCCCCGGGGAGCCAGGTTACCAAACAGCACCTTCAGTCCCCCCTGGGAGGAGTAAGCATTATCAACAGTTCTAATAACCTCCCCGTCAGGGTCCGAAGCCAGCCGGGCCACTTCAGAAGTGGTCCCCCCGCCAACGGTTGGTGGCTCGGAATTTAGCAGCTCTTCGGCAAGCAGTTCTTTAATTACCGTCGAAACGCCTCCGGCTTGCCCCACATCCTCCATGTGATAATTGGATGAAGGAGCCACCTTACAGAGGGTGGGCGTGAGATCAGAAATTTCGTTTACTCGCTCCAATGAATAATTCACTCCCGCTTCGGCCGCTATCGCCAGACCGTGCAGAAGCATGTTGGTCGAGCAACCCATGGCCAGGCCAACTGTAAAGGCGTTGTCCAGGGCTTTGGCGGTTAAATACTCCCGGGCCGTCCTGTTATTTTTGACAAGTTTGATTATTTTCTTTCCTGCTCGCCGGCCCAGCTCTTCTCGCTCTTCACTTTTAGCCAGGGCGGTTCCGTTCCCGGGCAGCCCCAGCCCAAGAGACTCGGTAAAACAGTTCATGGAATTAGCGGTAAACATCCCGCTGCAGGAACCACAATCCGGACAACCCCTCTCTTCCAGTTTGGAAAGCTCCTCGTCGGTAATCTCCCCTTCCTTGTAGGCGGCCACCCCTTCAAATACGCTTATCAGATCGACCGCCTCGCCATCGGCAGTCCTGCCGGCGGGCATCGGCCCGCCACTGCAAAAAATTGTCGGAAGATCAAGCCGGGCGGCAGCCATCAACATCCCCGGCACAACCTTGTCACAATTAGGAATACAGACCAGCCCGTCAAACTGATGGGCCTGAACCGCCGACTCCACGGTATCGGCTATCAGCTCCCGGCTGGGCAATGAGTAGTTCATGCCGGCATGGCCCATCGCTATCCCATCACAGATAGCCATCGTATTAAATTCAAAAGGCACACCTCCGGCCGACCGTATTGCCTCTTTGATAATTTTTGCAAATTCGTCCAGGTGGGCATGGCCGGGAACCACATCCGTATAAGAATTTGCCACCCCGATAAACGGCTTGTTAAAATCTTCCTGCTCGACTCCGGTCGCCCGCAACAATGAACGGTGGGGGGCTCTCTGAACCCCGTGCTTAACATTTAAGCTGCGCTGTTTATCTTTTTCCATGGAATTTCCCTCCAGAATTTAAATTAACTGGAACTATTAAACTACGATTGGCCTTTATTGTATCAACATTTTCCCTGAAGATAAAAAAAATATATTTGCTGGAATAAAATCAAAAACTAAAAAGTTATAAAAACCATGGAGAAAAAAAGATGTTTATAAATTGCTGTAAAAAAGGGGGGAGCAACCCAAATCCCGGAGAAAATTTTTATTCTATAACCTTATAAGAAGGAGTGGTTAAAATGGCTTTAATGCGTCGTGGCACACCGTTTCGCGGACTTCGTAATCTTGAGCGCCAGCTGGAGGATATGTTTCCCTGGCGGAGCGAAGAGGGAGAGGAAGAAGCAGCTCTCTCCGCCTGGAGTCCACGGGTAGACATTTACGAGGAAGGCGACAACCTCATTTTTGAATGTGAAGCTCCCGGTGTAAATAAGGACGACATTGACGTAAGCGTCGAGAATAACCGCCTGACGATCACCGGCGAGCGTCGGGAGGAGAAAACCGTGGAAGACGAGGATCGCAACTACTACCGGTCCGAGCAGCGGTTTGGAACCTTCCAGCGCGCTTTTTCACTGCCGGACGGTGTAAACACTGAAGCTATCAGCGCCAGTTATGATAATGGGGTGCTGAAAGTCACTGTTCCGGAAGGAGCACAACCAAGCCGCGAGTCGATTGAAATCGAATAGAACTACCGACTACCCGGTCGACCGCCCGGCATTGGGCCGGGCGGTTTTTTTATGTACTTTTTTATAGGTCAGGCCA
>CAZKRS010000002.1:0-31484 GCA_964555265.1 uncultured bacterium
CCTCCACCAATTTCGTTAACCACTTCCTGCAGGGTTATTCCCATCGGGACCTCGACCAGGCCGGTATTGACGACGTCGCCGGCCAGCGCAAAAACTTTTGTTCCGGGGCTATTTTTAGTTCCAATATTTGAATACCATTCTGCGCCCCGGGTAATTATATCGGGAACGTTGGCCAGCGTTTCCACGTTATTGATAACGGTTGGTTTTCCCCACAAGCCCGATTGAGAAGGATAGGGGGGGCGGGGCCGGGGCATTCCTCTTTTTCCTTCGATAGAGTGAATAAGGGCTGTTTCTTCACCGCAGACGAAGGCTCCCGCTCCCCGGCGAATATCAACATCAAAATTTAATCCGCTGTTAAAAATATCTTCGCCGAGATAGCCCAGTTCCCGGAGATCCTCGATTGCTTTTTTCAGTCTTTTTATTGCCAGGGGATATTCGATTCTAATGTAAACGTAGCCCTGGCTGGCTCCGACGGCGTAGGCTCCGATGATCATTCCTTCTAATATTCTATGGGGGTCGCCCTCCATAAGACTGCGGTCCATGAAAGCACCGGGGTCGCCTTCGTCACAATTGGCAATAATATATTTGGTATCGTTTTTTTGTTCGCGGGCAAACTGCCATTTTTTTCCGGTTGGATAGCCGGCGCCGCCCCGGCCGCGCAGGTTTGACGCAATTATTTCGGTGCAGACTTCGTCGGGAGACATTTCGTTTAATACTTTTTTCAGCGCCTGGTGGCCCCCGGCTTGCCGGTAATCGTCAAGATTTTCCGGATTTACGTAACCGCAGTTATCCAGCGCCAATCTTTTCTGGCTTGAGTAGAAAGGGATTTCTTCTTCTTGACTGTATCTTTCCTTTTCCTCGTCCTCGAAACAGAGTTCCTCTACAATCCGGCCCTCAACCAGGGTTTCATTGATTATTTGCTCCACATCTTCTGTCGAAACTTTTGTGTAAAGCACCCCGGCCGGGTCAATTCTGACCAGGGGTCCTCGCTGGCAGAAACCGTGACAGCCGCTTACATCCAGGCCCAGGTTCGAGGTATCCACCTTTTCATCTTCCAGCACTACTTCAGCGGGCAGATCAACGCTGGAAAGTTTCTCTTTAAATTCCTCATAAATCTCCATGGACCCGGCCGAGACACAGCCGGTGCCGGCACAGATCATCACCCGGGATTTTTCCGAAACAACTTCAGCTGTGGAAGGACTATTTTTCTCCTGCACTATAATTCGTCTCCTCTATGATATTATCTGGAGGATAACAGCTCATAAATTGGCGAAAAGTATAACAGCAAACGGGAGAAATCTAAAGTGCAATTTATACCTTAAGAGAACCTATTGAAGCAGGGCCATGTCCGAAAAATTGTGTAAAAAACTCTTGTTCTCATTCTCTTTGCAAGCGAAACTTCCTGTTTCGAAAAAAGGCTTATATACCGAGCAAAAGCCATTTTTAGACAATAAAATAAACTTAATCCTGAAGCATCTCCTCCTCTTCCCCTCCTTTAATTCCTTCCCCCTCCCCTTAATCCCCTCCCTCCAGGGGAGGGGAGACTTTTGGGAGTGGACTAAACTCTAAAAGTACAGATCTCTTTCTCCATTTGAGATACGCTTGTAATAATTTTTCAGTCGGGGGTAAATTTCCGGTTGCTGGCGCTTGACCTCCTGCAGTTCCTGTTTTAATAATTTTTCTCCTTTCCGGCGGGCCGCCTCTGAAGCAAAATCATCCAGCCACTCCCGGAAAGTGAGAATGGCGTTCAGTTTACAGTAGTCGGCTTCTTTGCCTTCACGCAGGAGCTCCATTATACATTCGCCCGTCCGCCCACAGCGGTAGCCGGCCGTGCAGAAGGAGGTTATATTCCCCATTTCGGCCATATCCCGGACAAATTCGTCCAGGTTCCGGGTATCGCCGAGCAAAAACTGCTGTTTCTTTTTAGCCTGCGGGTCGTGGTAGTTGCTGTAGGCGCCGATGCCAATCCGGGTTGAAGAATCCGCCTGGGTGCAGCCAAGCCGGAGGGCTTTTCTTCGCAGCCCGGGATTTTCCCGGGCTGTGATTATCAGCCCGGTGTAGGGGACGGCCAGCCGGAGTACAGTGACCAGTTTTTTAAATGCGTCGTCAGCCACGGGATGGGGCGGTTTTTCCGCCAGGGAGGCCCCCTGGGCGGGCTCAAGCCGGGGAAAGGAGATAGTATGGGGCCCGACGTTAAATCTGTTTTCCAGTTCCCGGGCGTGGGCAAGTAGAGCCAGGACTTCAAATTTCCAGTTGTAAAGACCAAACAGAACTCCCAGCCCGACGTCGTCGATTCCGGCTTCAAAGGCCCGGTGCATAGAATACAGCCGCCACCGGTAGTCGTTCTTCAATGTACCATCCGGGTGGACGCGGTTATAGGTGTCGTGGTGGTATGTTTCCTGGAAGACCTGGTAAGTGCCAATCCCGACCTCTTTGAGCTGTTTAAGCTCTTCTGTCTGGAGGGGAGGAGCGTTCACGTTTACCCGCCGGATCTGTCCGGTGCCGTTTTTTGTATCAACCTTAACGTTGTATATGTTTTTGATGGAATCAACCATGTAATCAATACCGGTTGCCGGCGCCTCGCCATAGACAACTATCAGCCGCTTGTGACCGATATCCCCGGCAAGAACTTCCGTTTCTTTTTTTATCTGTTCGGAGGAAAGAATTTTACGTTCCACATCCTTATTATCGCGACGAAACCCGCAGTATTTGCAGTTGTTGAGACAGAGGTTATTAAGATAGAGAGGTGCGAAGGTGACTATTCTATTGTCGTAAACTTTTTCTTTAACCCGGGCGGCTGCCTGTTCCATTTTATTTATCAACTCTGGATCTTCCACATTCAACAGGCAGGCGGTTTCCGCGGGGGTCAGGGTTTCAACAGCCAGCGATTTGTCCAGGATATCCTTCACCCTCCCGGCGTCGGGGCTCTGGTTTTCGGCGAGCTGTTTTTCGATAAACCGGTCGTTGATAAAGTCTTTTCCATTCTCCAGGTATTTTTCATAGCTGCCGGGGTTAATACGATTTTTTGCCCAGTTTTTTTGGACCTTATCCTCAATCAACTTAAAAACACGTCCCTGGAAAATGGAATTTTCATGCATTAAGCGGGCTAAGAATATAAAGTTTATCAAAAAAAATCTTATATTCATCCGGTTTGTAACCTGTTTGAGAACCTGCTGAATTTGCCAGCGGGGGGGGTGAAACTCGATCTTGCGAGCAGGCGATACAGCAACGACTAAGGGCAAAAGTCGAAACAACAAAACCCTGTTATGTCGGCCATGCAGGCCTCAATAAAAATCAAGACCATTAACCCAGGGTTTACACCCTGGGCTGGTTTTATGTCGGCCTTTCAGGCCTTTAATCCAAAAACCTCCACTTTATTTTTTTATTGTTTCACCTGTCTTCAAGCCCCAGCGGGGCGAAATACCCATAGCCCAGGGCGTAAGCCCTGGGTTAAAGGAGTTAAGAAACATTAAGCCCTGAAAGGGCGAAATAGTAAGAACCTGTTATGTTGTCCCGGGGGGGAATCGGGGGGTGTGGGGGGTTAGGGTTTTCGGGAGGGTTCGAACCGGTTTTTGATTTTCGGGAACGGTTCAAGGGTTCGCTGCAGGCAGTTATGAAGAGCGGAGATGCAGAGACCGTAATTGGTGATCGGGATTTTTTCCTCTATAGCTCTCTGGAGGCGATAGAGCATCCGCCGGCGGTTGATCATGCATCCGCCGCAGTGAATTATCAGTCTGTATGAAGAAATATTATCCGGGAAATCACGGCCGGAGCAGACCTCAAATTCAGGTTTTGAACCGGTATATTCTTCAATCCAGCGGGGGATTTTTTCTCGACCGATATCTTCTTCAATCGGATGATGGGTGCAGGCTTCGGCAATCAGTATTTTGTCTTTCTCACTCAAATTCTCAAGTTCTTTTGCGCCATCTACCAGGTGGGAAAGACTGGCCCGCTGGCGGGCAAAAAGAATGGAAAAAGTTGTCAGCGGGATATAGTCGGGAGTGTTTTCTGCCACCTGCTCAACAACCTGTGAATCACAGATTGTAATTGCCGGTGGTTCTTTAAGTTTATTGAGTATTTGCGGGTATACATTTTCTTTTACAACCAGAACTGAGGCCGAATTATCCAGCGCGTTTCTGATGGTCTGCACCTGGGGGAGAATGAGCCGTCCCCTGGGGGCTTCCATATCCAGGGGAACGACCAGGACTCCCAGTTCGCCCGCAAAAATTAAATCGCCGACCAGGGTGGGGGGATCAAGATGATCCGAAGGGACAAGTTTGATCAGCTCTTTTTTGTAAGAATTAACATATTTGTTTTTGTTGTCCGGGTCAATACTTGAGCAGAGGATGATATTTTCAGTAAAATTACTAATTGTTTCTTTGATTTCCGGGAGTGGTTTTTGGCGGTCAATTTTATTTATTACCACGAGGTGGGGGATATTCTCCCGTTGAAAAAGACGCAACAAATTCTTTTCATGATCGCCAAATTTATCCGGTTCAACAACCAGCGTGGCAATATCCACTCCGGCCAGGGATTTTTTAGCTTTATTAAGCCTTTTTTCACCAAGTTCACCGGTATCATCAACCCCTCCGGTATCATGAAAAACAACCGGCCCGAGGGGGAGAAGCTCCATCTTTTTTTCAACAACGTCAGTGGTGGTTCCCGGTTTATCCGCGGTTATAGCGGCCTGCTGGCCGCAGACCATGTTCAAAAAAGTTGATTTCCCGGTATTGGTTCGCCCGAATATACCTATATGGAGGCGAACTGATTTAGGAGCAGTTTTCATATTTTATCCTTTCCGGGTAAAGTATAATGAGAAGATAAATTATATCAAACTGTAATAATTTTATCATTGGAATATTCGGGATATTTGTATTATGTTTATACCAACAGGACAAAAACAGAAGGGAGTGAATAAATTATGGCTGTAACGGTTGAAGATCTGAAGGACCGGGCCCGGGAGGCTCTGGTATATTTTGCTGAAGGCTGGGGTGAGCCGGGAGACCCTGTTGTTCCCACGAATATATTTGAGTCCGATACGGCTCCCGAGTGGATCCGGAAGCTCGAGTGGGAAGCGCGCCAGGAGCTGGGAGTAGATGAGACCAGCCAGCATTTCTACGGTCTGGTCGCCGAGACTCTCCTTGATTTAATTGAATATGGTGAGCATGAGTGGGATGAACCCGATTTGACACCCGAGGAGATTTGTGAGGAAGTTGCCGGATTATTTTCTATCCCCTCGCTTAACGAGGAAACTTTTGAATGGGTTAAAGAAGCCCGGGACTGGTCGGATACCGTCCAGGAATTAAAAGATGACCGGGCGACCGATGTCAACCAGGAGCACCAGCTAATGGTCGAGGCAATGAGTAACGAAATTTATAACCTCCGCCGGGCTGTGTTGTTTACACTTTACGAATTATTAATTGAAGTTATGGAATAGAAGATTTCGCCCGTTAATCGAGAATTTTTTCAACCGGATATTCTTCGGCATTATTCCAGCGGGCAAGAAAATACCGTTCCATTTCTCCGACTGCATTTTTTTGGTCGGTCAAAAACGACGCCTCGGCGTGGAGATCAAAACCGCTGTATCCCCAGTTCATACTTCCCGCCAGTACCTGGCCGTCAACCACCAGCAGTTTCCAGTGAGTATTTAGATGCTCGGGGGCGGCCCGAACTTCCACGCCCCTGTCCAGGAGCGCCTGAGCGGTTTGAGCGTTGAAGTTGTTTATCATTTCATTATAATCGCTGTATTCAATAATAACCCGGACGTCCAGGCCGCGATCAACTGCATCGGCCAGTTTTTCAACCATCCGGTCGCTAGTTGACCCTTCGTATTGAGTCCCAAAATAGGTTCTAAAGGCGTAAATTCCCAGCCATATTTTTTCTCCTGCTTCGTCAATAAGTTCAGCAATCACATCTTCGTGTTCCCGGTCAATTACTGTCCGTGAACCGTTTATTTTAACCGGTTCCAGTTCCGGGTTTTCAGTAGGCTCCCGGTAAAGTTCTTCAATCCACCGGACGTAAAAATCAGCCACTTTTGGTTGTTTGATCAGCAGGTTGGTCTCGTGGTTGTTACGAATAGACATGGCACTCCAGTTGGTTGAACCGACAAGGGCCCGTGAGCGGTCGGCCACTATTATTTTTGCGTGCAGTTTCCCGGCGCCGGGTCGGCCCTCTTCCTTCACCTCGGCCCCATACCGGGCCAGGATTTCCATTGCCCTCCGGTTTCTGTCCGCCGGATCTTCAGCTTGGTTGAGGAGAACTTTTATCTGCACTCCTCTTTCGGCCGCATCTTCAAGCTCGCCCAGCAAATCCCGGATCACGTGATCAAAATTCATGTAAAGCTGGGATAGGTGGAGAGTATGCTCGGCCTCCCGGATAAGCTGGCGGGCTTTATTAATATACTGGCGGTCGGTAACAGCTTCAACCTGTAGCGGCTGCTCAAAATCCAGTTCAAGTTCCGGGGTGGGCTCGGCAGCCGGCTCAATTTCCTCTTCCTCCGCTTCGCCGCAGGCCGGGAGAACCAGAACAAGCAGCAGTCCGGCAAATAGAACCATCACCGGGGATATGAATCTTATTTTTTTCATTTTATTGCTCCTTTCAAGTAAATTGTATTCTCCCAGTAATCCATTTACAGATAAATGAGGTTTCTGATTATCGGAATTTTATAACCCGCAAGGGACAGGAGGTTCCTGTTATGCGGGATATAAACCTCGGAGCAGCCCGGAGGGCTGCGAGAATGAGATCATCAGAGACCTTATTTATTCCTCCCTGATTTGTAACCAAAACCCTGGGAGAGCACAAGTAAATAAAAATCAAACGTGAACCTGGGGGACGGCCGGTTTGATAAATTCAGCCCCTCCGGGGCCAATTTGAGCTTTTTCCCGGTATTCCGGCACCCGGGCGGAGAAATCAAGCGAATTTTCTACAGCAAACCTCATCCTGTCGGTTGATTTTGGTTCACCGTGAACTATAAAAGTGGTTTCCGGGGGTTTTTTAAAAGTTTTCATCCACTGTAAAATCTCTTTTTTGTCGGCGTGAGCCGAGAGGTTATCCAGAAAATCAACCTCGCAGCGAACCGGAATATACTGGCCGTGGATTTTTACTGATTCAGCTCCGTTTAACATTTTGGCGCCCCGGGTTCCGCCCGCCTGGTAGCCGGCAAAAAGGACGGTATTTTTTTCCTGGGGGGCATATTGTTTCAGATGGTGCAATACTCGGCCCCCGGAAGCCATCCCGCTGGCTGAAATAATAATCATCGGTCCATCTTTATGGTTTAAAGCTTTTGAATCGGCAACGCTGCTTACGTAGGTAACCATTTCGTTAATTTTTTGATACTGATCCGGTTTCATCCGCTGGATGGGGGTGCGCCGGCTGAATATATCGGTAACTTTGACGGCCATCGGACTGTCCAGGTATACGGAAAGCTCGGGGATCTCTTCGGCAGCCATTAATTTATGAAGATAGTAAAGCAATGCCTGGGAGCGACCAACTGCAAAGGCGGGGATCAGGGTAACTCCGTCTCTTTTGACGGTCCGGTTAATGATCCGGGCCAGTGCGTTTTCGGGCGTGGTATCCTCGTGGGTACGATTTCCGTAGGTGGATTCTACCACCAGGTAATCAACTTCATGCCCCTCGGCCGGGGAATACATTAGCGGATCATCCCGCCGGCCCAGGTCTCCCGAAAAAAGAAGGGAGGTTTCACTGTTCTGAAGACGGGCCATGGCAGCTCCCAGTATGTGGCCCGCCTGCAAAAAGCAAGCTTTAACCCCCTGGACGGGTTCAAAATCCTCGTCATATTTTAAAGATTCAAACTGCTTGAGTGAATTCAGGGCGTCTTTTTCCGTATACAGGGGTTTGGCCGGTTTATGTTTTGAAAACCCTTTTTTGTTGGCGTAGGCGGCGTCCTCTTCCTGAATTTTACCGCTGTCGGGGAGCAGGATTTCACAGAGATCGGCTGTAGCTTCCGTGGTGTATACCGGGCCTTCAAAACCGTTCTTAACAAGGAGAGGCAGATATCCGCTGTGATCAATATGGGCGTGAGTTAGCAAAACCGCATCCAAATTTTCTTCCTCAAACGGCAGCGGAGCCCGGTTGCGGAGGCGCAGGTGTTTGTAGCCCTGGTAAAGGCCGCAATCAACCAGCAGCCGGGAGGAGTTATTCTTTACCAAAAACTTCGAACCGGTAACCGTATTGGTGGCCCCTAAAAAAACTATTTCCATCGATAAATCATCCGGCCGCCAATACCGGTTTTGGCTCCGTACTGGCCCTCGCCCTCTATCAGCAGAAAATCGGTGAAAGAATATTTCACGCCGGCAACCAGGCTGGCTCCGGAGAGGTCTTCCAGCTCATATTTACCGTCATGGGCGTCGGATTCAAGTTTTCTTTCGGTATAGATACCTCCGAAGTAAGTATTAAAAGTTTCGGTTTCATCCCACTTGAACTGCCGGGTGAAATTTCGGCCGATAAGTATTCCGGCCTGCCAGTCCGAAGTTATTTCAAATTCATCGTCAGAATTATCATAATCCTGGGTTTCATGTTCCAGGAATGAACCGGTCAACTTAAGATAATAGGGGTCGCCCGGTTCGAGTAAATATTGAACCCCACCACCGTAAACGGTTCCGTCCTCGGGGGATGAATCACCAAAATCTATAAAACTGGTTCCGATCAAACCGTGGAACTGGATTTTTTCAAACAGGGTTAAATCAACCCGGGCCGCGGCCAGCTGGTCGGTAAGTTCAAGTTCGTCATCGGTATCTTTTGCTTCAAAATCGGCCCGGTTATGGTTATAAAGAGCCGAAAATTTAAATCCTTCCGTTGATTGATCGGTAAGACCCACGTAATGAGCCTGGAGAGGGGAGACGGCAAATAAAACAAGCACAAAAATCAGGCCAAAAACCTGTTTTTTCATTGTAAACACTCCTTTTCGGGAAATATGGTCCAAAATTTTCTATTTCCATTTTAAACTAAAATCAAGCCATTAAAAACTGTTTTGGCCCTTAACTGGGCACCCACCGAATGAATTTCCAAATTCCTCTCGCCCCCCGGGGGGGAGGTGAGATGTTTCGGTTTTGTTCTCAACTTCTGGCCATCTCGACCATGTGTGGTAGTTCGTCCAGTAAAATTTTGTCAAAAGCAAGCTTTACGGCCCCGGGGGAACCCGGCAGGCAGATAATTATTTTTTCGCCCGTCCGTGCAGCCAGTGCTTGGCTGAGGATGCTTTTCGTTCCAATCTCTTTGTAGCTTAAATGCCGGAACAACTCTCCAAAACCGGGGATTTCCACCTCTAAAATTTCACGAACTACTGCCACGGTCCGATCACGCCGGGTTATTCCGGTGCCGCCGCTGGAAATTATGACGTCAATATTTTCAGCCTCAACGGCCCGGTTAAAACTTTTTTTAAGGGTCTCATAGTTTTCTCGTATAATTTCATACCCGGCAAGATCGTAGGAGCTATTTTCTACGAATTTTTTCATAAGCTGCCCCGATTTATCCTCATCGATATTCCGGGTATCGCTGAGTGTATAGAGCTGAATTCTTATATCTTCGGGATTAAGATCGGGGTTGTGACTCATGTTTTAACCCCCGGGTTTTCGACCCAGGTTTCCCCGTCCGTGTAGATCTCTTTTTTCCAGATCGGGACCTCTTTTTTCAGTCGTTCCAGGATATACCGGCAGCTTTCAAAAGCCGGTTTCCGGTGGGCGGAGGCAACCGTAATTACGATTGAAGTCTTTCCCGCCGGTATTTTACCCAGGCAGATATTTATCCCGCATTCAAACTGTTTGCCGGCGCTGAATTTGCTGCGGGCTTCATTGAAAATTTCTTCCAGCTGATCCCGGGCCATTTCGGGATAGCACTCGTAAACAAGGTGGGAGACTTCTTTACCCCGGTTGGGGGAGCGGACAATTCCCCGGAACGAAACTTTAGCGCCCGTTTTCTGGCTGCCGGTTATTTTTTCAAGTTTTCCCGGCGAAAATGAATCCCGGGAAGGGCTGATATTAATTTTTAAATCTGAAGCCACCGGTCTCAGCCACCTCCAAAAGGGGGCAAAAAAGCAATTTCGTCGCCGGGATGAACAGTGGTTTGTTCGGGCCGGGCAATTTCCTGGTTCACGGCTATTGAAACGTGTTCCAGGTCCTCTCCGATTTCAGGGAATTTTTCTTTTACGCGTTCCTTTAATTTTTCCAGAGCTTCGGGATTATTTTCAAGTTTGAAACCTGTTTTTTCTGTGCCGATTTTTTCTCGCAACCCGGCAAAAAAACGAAGTTGTACTTCCTGTTTCATAGTTTATCATTCCCGTCAAAATTTTTAATTGAAACTGATTCTGGCTGTCATTCCCGTGGAAACGGGAATCCAGTGGCGTTGAATTTTTGACGGTCTAAAGTCAACGTCAAAGCCGCTGGATTGTCCGGTCAAGCCGGACAATGACGACCGTAAGCGGTCAAGCCGGACAATGACGGCCGGTAGATCTTAATCCGGTCACTGAGCCTCTTGACCAGCTGGAGTGCCCAATCAAGTTGGGCGATGCCGATCGGTAGTGCTGATTGTTCCGTTGATACCCGGATCAAGTCCGGTCATGATGACCTGTTGGCAATGACGACAAGGAGCAACCCGAAAATTCAGTTGTGACTAAGCACTAAGAGCAATAAGCCTTCTCCTCCAGGAGGAAGGGATTTTAAAACCCCGTTTTCACCCCTATCTGAGTCTTCCCCCGTCAAAGGGGAAGAGTTTTTAGACCGGACTCACCTCTTATTTTAACAACTGTTGGAATATTTCCCGAGTAAATTATATTATGTACTTGAGCTACAGGAAATTACGGAGGTGCTTTGACTGATGCCTACGGCCAATCCAAAGAAAGATTATTATGAGATACTTGGTGTGAATGAAGATGCATCCGGAGAAGAGATAAAAAAAGCTTACCGGAAATTAGCCCAAAAATGGCACCCGGATCGTTCGGATCATTCCGACGCCGAGGAAAAATTTAAAGAAATCGGGGAAGCATATGCTGTTTTAAGTGACGAGGAGAAAAGGAAAAAATACGATCAATTCAGGAAATACGGTCGTTCTCCAGGTTCGGCGGGATTTCAGTTTGACGGGGAAGGATTTGATTTCTTCGATTTATTTCAACAGGTTGTTGGCGGCCAGCGTCAGGCTCGTGGGGGGGGCCGCCGGCAGTCAGATATTTTTGGTGATATGTTTGACGGCGGTTCGGGTTATCAGAAAGTCCAGTTTGGGAATGTTCCCGGGGGCGTGGGGGGATATGCCCGTCAAAAAACGCCGGGGAACAAGGTGGAAATAACCCGGAGAATTCCGTTCAAGCTTGCTGTTTTAGGGGGCAAATTAAAGGTAAAAACACCGACCGGGGAAAAAGTGAAAGTAAAAATAAAGCCGGGCACTCAGCCGGGAACAAAAATGAAAATCCCCGGGAAGGGAGGCGGCGGTCGAGATTTGATTGTTGAACTGGACGTAAAGATCCCCAAAAATCTAACCGCCAAACAAAAAAAGACAATACGCAAGCATTTTTGATATGATAGACTAAATTGTATTTTCCCGGTATCTTGTTTTTATTGTAATCCGACCCCGGGAAGAGTAGAACCAGATAAAGCAGGGGGGATGATCTGATTGGCCAGTTCAGTTGAGCTTACTGTAAAAACAACTTCCCGTTCAGAAGCAATAGATATTACCCGGGATATAAAAGGAGCCCTGGGTAATCTCTCGCCGGCAAGGGGGGTTAACATCTGGGTGCCCCATACCACGGCCGGGATAACTGTTAACGAATCGGCCGACCCTGCCGTTATGACTGATTTAATGGACCAGCTCGAAGAATTTGTCCCCTGGAAGAACAACTACAAGCATCGGGAGGGCAATTCAGCCGCTCACGTTAAGTCCGTCCTCCTGGACTGCCACCAGTGGCTCCCGGTGGAAAACGGTAGTCTGCAGCTTGGAAGATGGCAGGGAATATTTTTTATGGAATTTGACGGCCCGCGAACCAGGAAGACAATAGTTTATGAAGATTGACCCGGTTATAATTTTGGATTTGGCACCTGCAATCATCAACTATCCTTAAGGAGTGTGGTATAAACCATGAACAAACGTAATTCTCCCAATCACCGCCACGAAAAGTTAAGTAAAAGAGATACGGATGAATCCCCCGATCCTTACCTGAACGAACAACCGGCTAAGGAACCGGCGGTTTGTTCGGAATGTGGAAATATATACCATAACAAACAGTGGTATCTGCCGGGCCAGGTGGAAATCAAGGGTGAAGAGGTTGATGAAGAATTTGTTTGTCCCGGCTGCATGAAAGTTAGCGATAACTATTATTTTGGGGAATTACTGGTCAGCGGAAAATTTATGGTCCCCCATAGCGATGAGATCACCCATCTAATTGATAATGAAGTTGGCCGGGCTCAGGAAAAAAATCCACTTCAAAAAGTTGTTGAGGCTACGGAAGAAGAAGGCAAAGTTGTGATAAGAACCACGAACGGAAAACTCGCCGAAAGGCTGGGTCGGGCCCTTAAGAAAGCTTATGAAGGTGAACTGGAGATCGACAAGTCCGAGCAGACAACCCGGGTTTTCTGGGAGAGGAACGATCTTCCGGAATAAATCCCCGGGCGAATTAGAATTACAGGGTTTAAAACTGCCGGCGTGGAGATTGACCCAGGCCGCCTAAATCCGAGTCGTCCTGGCCGTAACTAAAATCATCAACCGAGCTGGCTGAGCTCAATGTTTCTTCCTGAGTTTGCAGATCTTCGTTAACCACGACGTCGAAATCTACATCTTCAAGCCCGAGGATATCAAAAAGCAGATGTTCCAGTTCTTCGTGTGCTTTCAGACTGGGGACTGCCCCCCAGATTGATACATATCCTTCATCCACCTCGATTTCAAGATCATCCGTATGCATTTCAAGCGTGGTTTCAATCTGTTCAACTATCTGCCGGTGAAGTTCTTCGTCTTCAACATTTTCTTCCGGAACCATTGATTTCCATCCTCCTGGTAAAAGAATTATCGGTCAATTTATAAGACCGCTAAAAAATATTACAGAAAATCACATTTGTCAAATATTTATTGATCAAGTCGATTATTAATACATTCGGTAAACAAAACCTGACTTATGAAACAATTATTCCATTTAAAATTTTATTTGGAAGATATGAATAACTCAGGCTAAAGTTTTATTCAAATTACTGTATAATAAGAAATTAAACGGTAATGTTAGTGCTAAGATGTTCATCGTGGTGTTTTTTTAAATTATTTGTTAAATTTTTACTTCAAATAACAAAAATATTATGGAGGTTTTTTTAATGCAATCGTTTACTATTGGCGAAGGGGACGAAGAGATGAGCTTCCAGGGTAAAAAACTTGATGAAAAGATCCTGGGGACCGGGCCCGAAGACACCAAGCAGATAGCTTTTTATGAGACGTTGGACGGTCGGTATCTGAAGCATGTAATCCACGGGATAAACAAGGATGAAGCTGAACAGGAACACGAAATCAGGGAAGTCACCAGTTTTGAAGTCCCCTGAATACTGGAGCCTAACCGGAGGGAAATAATATCGGTCAAAACGATAAAATCCGCGATCCCACCCCCCCGGAAGCTCTGAACGCCCTTTCCAGTTTGCTTGCGGATATTCTTGAAGATTTAACCATGGTCGAACTATATCCGGGGCGGGGCGAAGTTAGCGACCGGTTTCTGAAAGAAGGAGCGACGACGGCGGTCTGCGTGGGGGAAAAACTGCCGGCGGATAGAATTGATAATGAAAGTATTGTCTGGCTGGAGATGGATCCCCTGGAGTTTATGGAAGAAAAAAGAGTCCGGGGAGCGGGCCTGGTTTATGCCGCTCCTCCGGTCGGAAGCGGCCACAGCCGGACTATTTTAAAAAAACTGCCCGATAGTCCGTTCATAACCAGCAACTGCCTGTTGCTGGTGGAGGAGCCGGTTTTTGAAAAGACCCAGTTTCAAAATTATCCCCGTTACCACGTGATTGAGACCTTCAATTTCAGCAAAATCAGGATCGCAGTCACCCAGCTTCTCGAATCACCACCGGAATAAATAGTTTTCCCTGGTTGTTCAAAGTATCAATTACCGATTTCATACTAAAAACTGGAGGTCCAGATCATGCAGTTTGATAGATTTACAACTAAAGCCCAGGAAGCTTTTTCCGAGGCCGGGGGAGAGGCTGAAAAACGGAACCATTCGGAATTGAAAATTGTTCACCTGTTACTGGCGCTTGTTCGCCAGCCCGACGGTGTGGTGCCCTCCCTTCTAAATAAACTGGGTGTTAATTCTTCAGCCATTCAGACGCAAATGGAGGATTACCTGGAAAACCAACCCTCTGTTTCCGGGGCGGGGGCCCAGGTACGTCCTTCCCGTGAGCTGCGGGAGCTGTTTGACCTGGCGGAGGCGGAAGCCGAAGAACTGGGGGACGAATATATTAGCACCGAACATTTCCTGCTGGCTATTCTGAAACAGGGAAGTTCGGAGGCGGCCCGGCTTTTAAAAGAGCAGGGAGTAAACCGGGACCTTGTTTTGAAAACATTACAGGATATTCGTGGTTCACAGCGGGTTACCGATCCCCATCCGGAGGAAAAGTATGAATCCCTGGAGAAATATGGTCGGGATTTAACCCGGGAGGCCGAGCAGGGGGATCTGGATCCGGTAATAGGACGTGATGAGGAAATACGGCGTTTAATGCAGATTTTAAGCCGCCGGACTAAAAACAATCCCGTGCTTATCGGTGAGGCCGGGGTCGGTAAAACAGCAATAGTTGAAGGGCTGGCCCGGCGGATAGTTGAGGGGGATGTCCCCACCAGCCTGGAGAACAGAAAGCTGGTTTCCCTGGATGTAAGTTCAATGGTTGCCGGATCTAAGTACCGGGGAGAGTTTGAGGACCGGATGAAAGCTTTCATCAAGGAAGTCACCGAATCGGACGGGGAAATTATTCTGTTTATTGACGAGTTGCATACGGTTGTGGGAGCCGGAGCCGCCGAGGGAGCGGTAGATGCTTCTAACATGCTTAAACCTCCCCTGGCCCGGGGAGAGCTCAGGGCTATCGGGGCGACCACCCTTGATGAATTTAAGAAAAATGTTGAAAAAGACCCGGCCCTGGAAAGACGTTTTCAGCAGATTTTAGTCGAAGAGCCGGATATCGATGAAACCATATCCATCCTCAGGGGATTGCAGGAACGCTACCAGGTCCATCACGGGGTTCGGATCACCGACGACGCCCTGGTGGAGGCCGCCCGGCTTTCGGACCGGTATATCAGCGACCGTTTTTTGCCTGATAAGGCTATTGACCTGATTGATGAAGCGGCGGCAGCTCTCCGTATTGAGATGGACTCCAAACCGACCGAAATTGACCAGATAGACCGGGAAATTAAACAGCTGGAGATGGAAAAACAGGCCCTGGAGGCGGATGAAGAACCGGCGGAGGAGCGCCTGGAGGCTATAAATGAACAACTGGCCGACCTGCGGGAAGAAAGTGACCAGCTGAAAGGGGAGTGGCAGACTGAAAAAGAGATTCTCGATAAAATTAGCGAACTGCAGGAAAAAGTTGAAGAAGCCCGTATCGAACAGGAAAAAGCCGAGCGAGAAGGAGATCTCAACAGGGCCAGTGAAATTCAATACGGTCGTCTGCCGGAACTGGAAAAAGAGCTTGAAGCTGCCCAGGACCGGCTGGATGAACTCCAGGAATCCTCCCGGATGCTCAAGGAGGAGGTCACTGCTGAAGATATAGCCGATGTTGTCTCCCGCTGGACTGGGATTCCTGTCAGCAAATTACTGGAATCCGAAAGAGAAAAACTGCTCAAAATGGAGGAGCGACTGAGTGAACGGGTGGTCTCCCAGGAGGAGGCGATCCAGGCGGTTTCAGATGCCGTCCGGCGGGCCCGCAGTGGTTTGCAGGACCCTAACCGGCCTATAGGTTCATTCATTTTCATGGGACCGACCGGGGTTGGTAAAACCGAACTGGCCCGGGCCCTGGCGGAGTTTCTGTTTGATGACGAGGATAATATGATCAG
Source organism: uncultured bacterium (assembly GCA_964555265.1). Taxonomy (GTDB): domain Bacteria; phylum T1Sed10-126; class T1Sed10-126; order T1Sed10-126; family T1Sed10-126; genus CAZKRS01. Next base: position 16,018 of record CAZKRS010000002.1, read on the forward strand.
GGTGGATATGTCGGAATTTATGGAGAAACATTCCGTGGCCCGGTTCATGGGAGCACCCCCGGGGTACGTGGGATATGAGGAGGGCGGGTATCTGACCGAACAGGTCCGCCGAAAACCGTATTCGGTCGTCCTGTTTGACGAGATTGAAAAAGCTCATGAAGAGGTTTTTAATGCCATGCTTCAGATCCTGGACGACGGCCGGATGACCGACGGCCAGGGCCGGACGGTCGATTTCAGAAATACGGTCCTGATTATGACCTCCAACGTTGGTTCCCAGTACATACAGGAGGCCTTTGAGGACAACCCGGATATGGAGCGGGACAGTGGCGCCTACAACCAGATGCGTCAGAAGGTTATGGAGGCCCTGCGCGGTGGTTTCCGGCCCGAGTTTTTGAATCGGATCGACGAGACGATTATTTTCCACAGTCTCAGCCGGGATGATATTGAGCAGATAGTAAACATCCAGCTTGACCGTCTGCTGGAGAGAATTGAAGAGCAGGATTTTGACCTGGAGCTGACCGACAAAGCGCGCCGGCAGCTGGCTGAAGAAGGATATGACCCTGTCTACGGGGCCCGTCCTCTTAAACGGGTTATCCAGAAACGGGTGGTCAACGAACTGGCTAAAAAGATACTGGGCGGAGAATTCCCGGAAGATGCAACCATCCGGACCGATTATGAGTCCGGGACGGATGAGTTTATATTTGAATTACCGGGTGGATAAATATTTTTGAAAAATTCGGAGTAAGTGGTAATATATCTTCCCTCGAATGATTTTAATGCCATGTTCGGATAGATTCTGGTGATTGATTCATGCAGCTTGATTCCGGGGGGCGGGAGCCGTCCGTTTCGACTTCGATTGGATTTTTTGGCACTTATTTTTGTTTTTTCCTGGGGATTGGTGTATTTTTACCTTATCTTTTTCTTTTTTTGCGTGATATGCGGGGGATATCTGAAGCTGTAATCGGTATCATAGCCCTTCTGGCTCCCCTGGCTGTAATGATTTCTCAGCCTTTATGGGGCAGCCTGGGCGATATGACCGGTCGACCTATTTTAATTATTCAGCTTGCTTCGGTTGGTGCCTGTGTTACGGCCCTGCTGATGTGGCAGGACATAAGTTATGGCTGGTATTTTTTACTGGTGCCGCTTCTTTATGGCCTGCAGTCGGCAGTTGACCCCCTTGTGAATGCGGCCGCTGTTTATGTTGAACAACAGGGCAAGGAGAGGGGAGTGTTTGGTAAAAAAAGGCTCTGGGGTTCACTGGGATTTATCGTTGGCAACGTGGTTGGGGCACACGCTACCGGTTATTTTAACCTGGGCATTATTTTTCCCCTGTATGCCGGCGTCATGGTTCTGCTTGCGGTGCAGGTAACGATGCTGACTGAAGTAAACATGAAGGCCACTTCGGGCTGGGAGTTGCTCCGGGGACTTATCCGGGCTCTGAAAAAACCTCATTACCGCTGGCTATTGCTCTTTTTTATCCTGTGGGGGATACCCTTTGGCGGTAATTCAGTTGCCTTTGGCTGGTTCTGGAAAGACCTGGGCGGAACCTCAACCGGGCTGGGTTATCTCTGGTTTCTGGCGGCCGTCTTTGAAATCCCCCTCTATCTGCTGACGGTAAAATTCAAGGATTATCTTTCCCTGCGCTGGCTCCTGGTGCTGGCCACGATTTTTCCTGCCGTCCGCTGGCTTCTTTACGTCCTTGTCCCCGCCCCCTGGATGCTGTATTTTGTTCAACCGATTCATTCGTTAATGTTTGTCAGTTTTTCAGTAGGAGCAGTTTACATGGTTGATAGATTATCCGATCCTGTCATTAGAAGCACCGGCCAGGGGCTGCTTGCCGCCTGTGTTTACGGGATCGGGTCGGCGGCCGGGAACTGGCTGGCCGGGACAGTTTATGAATTCGCCGGCGGCAATTGGTTTTATTTATTGCTGGTCTTAATTAACTTAAGTGCCCTGCCGGTTATTTTCTATAAGTTTCATGAGTTTGATAGCAAAAATAATTTATCGGTGGCGGGACAGTAAAAACTTGGCAGTCCGGTTATTTTTGTTTGATTTTTCAAGGTTGAGGAGTTTAAAACATGGTTAAAAGTATTTTGCATTTTCGAGTTTTGAAAACGGTGGTTGCTGCATTTCTGGCGATGGTTGCCGGTCATCTTCTGCTGGCCTCCTGGCCGATATTTATTGTTCTTTCCGCCTGTTTTTGTGTCCGGCAGACATTTATGAGCAGTCTCAAGCATTTCTTTAGAGAATTTAAAATAGCTCTCGTGGCGACGATGATTGCCCTTCTGGCCGGCGGTTTCCTGGAACTGGATTTTTTGCTGGCCGAGTATGTTGTTTATATTCCTTTCCTGGAGTTTTTGGTTGCCGCCCTGGCCATTGGAGCAGTTGTTGCGGTGGCCCAGTATTTCGACTGGTATAACGTTATTCTGTTTGGACTGTTAGCGGTGGTTTATGTTTTGCTGGTTCCCGCCGGTGAACGGGAGCTTGAAAATATTTTTCTGGCCCGGGGGTTTATGCGTCTTGCCAAGATTATGGTGGGCAGCTTTATGGCCCTGGTAGTTGATTTTTTATTTTCCGGTTTTGAATACCGGCGACTTTTTGACCGCCGGCTCAAGCAGGTACTCAACCAGCTTGATGATATGCTGGATCTGTTTGTGGAAGCAATTATGTTCCAGAGCGCAAAGATGATGGATCAGACGCTTGATCTGATGGTTGAATCACAGAATTTGCTAAATTATGTTACCAATAAACTTGATGATTTAGAAAAAGAGCTTGACCTGCGGGGCGGAGAAATTCACGGTTTTGATTATGACCGCCTTTCCCTTGTCCAGGATATACTTCGGGAATTTCGCCTGATAAGTTTCCAGATTGAAGCGGGGGCGGTCAATTATATTGAACTTTTGCGGATCATGAAAAAAGAAGGTAACGAAGATGCTTTCCCCGAGGCCAATTATGCCCGTATTTCCAGCAAAGGACGTAAACTGGCCGAGAGAGTGGCGTCTCTCCAGCAGGCGGTTGAAAATGAAGATCCGGCATATTTGGAAGAACTGGTGGCATGTGAACTCTCCCCCGTTGATTACAGGGATCTTTTTGCGGAAATGGAAGCTGAAGATATCAGGCTGCTTGCCGTTGATACGCTGAGTTCAATCTCCCGGATAGAATATAACCTCTGCCGGGCCGCCCGCCTGGTCCATAAATATCTTACCGAATACAGCTAAAATTTTTTGCTTCCAGAATTCAACTTTCTACCTCCACAAAACCTTCCAACGATTCCTTCGCCCCACCGGGGTAGAGGGTTGGGGTGAAAAGGATGCTTTATAATTAACGATTCACCTCCCTTTGTATTCCCCCCTTCAAGGGGGGGAAGATGTGTTGGAAGGTTTTGTACCTCCACAAACACTCTTTACAGTTTTTTGTTTTGGTTGTATTTTACATATGAAGGGGCAAATCTGGAAAAAGGGGGACTAAAAATGGAAGATGCACGCCAATCACTAAAGCGGTTGCTTACCCGGGTAGATGTTGAGATCAACGGAGAGCGACCCTGGGATCCTCAAATACATCGTAATGATTTTTACTCCTCGGTCTTCAGCGGTGGTTCGCTTGCCCTTGGCGAGACCTACATGGAGGGCTGGTGGGATTGCGAACAGCTGGACGAGTTTTTTTACCGGGTCTTGAGCGCCAGGATAGATAAAAAAGTTAAAAACTCCTGGTATTTGATATTCCAGAACCTCAGGGCAAAATTCTTTAACCTTCAATCTCAAAATCGTGCTTCAATCGTGGGCGAAGAACATTATGACGCCGGCAATGATCTTTTCAAAAAGATGCTGGACGAGCGGATGGTTTACAGTTGCGGCTACTGGCGCCGGGCTGATGATTTAGACGGGGCCCAAGAGGATAAACTTGATTTAATCTGCCGCAAGCTTAACCTTGAGCCGGGAATGCGGCTTTTGGACATCGGCTGTGGCTGGGGTAGTTTTGTTGAATATGCAGCCAAAAATTATGATGTGGCGGCCACGGGGATAACCATCTCGGAAGAACAGGAAAAACTGGCTGCAGAGCGCTGCAAAGATTTGCCTGTGGAAATTAGATACCAGGATTATCGTGATGTGGAAGAAAAATTTGACCGGATCGTCTCGATCGGGATGTTTGAACATGTGGGCTATAAAAATTATGAAAGTTACATGGAGACTGTCGAGCGCTGTTTGGTTGAAGATGGTTTATCCCTGCTGCATACCATTGGCAACCACGACCAGTCGATAACCACCGATCCCTGGATCGACAAATATATTTTTCCAAACGGGATGATTCCTTCGGCCGGCCAGGTGGTTGAGGCGGCCGAAGACTATTTTATTATTGAAGACTGGCACAATTTTGGGCCTGATTACGATAAAACTCTGATGAGCTGGTATGAAAATTTAGATGCAGCATGGTCGGAACTCTCGGAAAATTACAGCGAAGAATTTTACCGGATGTGGACCTATTATTTGCAGATGACCGCCGGAAGTTTTCGAGCCCGAAAAAACAATGTCTGGCAGATAGTTTTTTCTCCGAAAACAATTAACCGCCAGTATCGCAGCGTTCGCTGAAAATTTCTGCCCCGAGATGAGAACTTACCGAATAATCTCCAGTACGTTATCATTATTCTCCGGAGGATGAATATAATGAAACTGTTAACAAGGATATTAATAAGCGGGCTGGTTACTTTTTTTATTGTGGTGGGGATCCTGTTTTTGTTGATTGTAAATTTCCGCCCGCCCGAGCTGCCGGAGACCGAACTCAGTCACGAGGAACGCCAGGTTTATGAGTATACTATCAGCCAGCTTTACTATGGCGAAGAAGAAGAGGTTGGGCTTACGTTTTCGCCCCGGGAAGTTTCTTATTTTTGTGAATCAATTCTAGCCGGGGAAAGCCGGTATGGGTTTGAACTGGCCGGGATCCACCTGGAATCTGGAAATAACAGCCTCCGGGCCCGGGGAGTGTTGCAGGGGCCGGTTGGGTTTTATTATCTTTTAGAGTTATACGGGAAAATATATTACAACGAGGGAAACTGGCAGGTAAAAATAAACTCGGCAAGCCTGGGGAGCCTGCCGGTAAGCTGGCTTATTCCCGACGAATTTTCTCCCCGCTGGCCGGAAGAATTGGCCGGCAATTACCGGCTGATTGCTCTTAACCTTGACGCCAGCGGACTTGCCGCCCGTCTTCACCGGTAAAGAATTCCCGGGAAAAAGTAAGCGGGTTAATATTCCCGCTTCTTAAAAAAATGAATTTGTTTTAGAGACGCAGAAATTCCGAGCCGGGGGCCGGTCCGGGGTCTTCTTTTAGCAAAGACTCATACTGGGGATGGTCGGGGAGAAATTTTTCTTTGATATAGGAGTCGACGGGGACGGCTTTTAAATCGTGGTTCTGGCAGTATTTCAGGGCGGTTTTAACCAGCCGCCGGGGAACTTCGCTGTCCTGGTATATTTCGGGAATGAACAGCCGTTTTAGGACCAGGGTATTCTCCTGGCGGGAGTAGGAGAGGACGGCGTGGATATCTTTCAGTTTGCAGACAAAATTATTTTCAGTGGGATTGTGCTCGACCTGGTATTTCATTCTTCAACAGCTCCCATATCTTCATCTTGTTTTTCGCTTCGGCCAGAAATTATTGTTCTCCGGCCGCTTAAAAATTATATTAGATAAAGCGAGTTGATAAAAGAGTGCTCTCCCGGGGTTCCGGTTACCAGAAAGTCCTTCTGATTTGTAAAGTGAACCGCGGGAGAAGACAATTAAAGAATAATTAAGCGTGAGCCTTAATTTTTCCTTCCCGAAGATTGTAATTTATTATTTTCAGGGTACACTATTTTCTGTAGGCAATGAATAAAAATTTAAAATTTATCGTTAGAGAGCGAGGGTATAAAGTTGGAATTAAAAAAGACTGATTCAGGTAAATACCGGACATTTTCCGCTTCCCAGGTAAACAAGATCTATAACTGTCCCCGGATGTGGGCTTATGAATATATAGAAGGTCTTAAACCGCCCACCACCTATGCAATGAAGAAAGGGACCTTTATTCATGCGGCAATTGAAAAGTTCAACGAAACCCTCCGGGAGTTTCCCGACCAGAAAGGGGCGGCCCTCCGTAAACTACTGGTTGACGAAATAAACAGTATCGCCCGTGAGCTGTGGCAGGAAGGTCTACCCGGTCAGTTTGAGGAGCAGATGCGCAATAACTCTGCCGATATCAAGAAACAGCTTGAGAATTACGTGGATACTTTTTTGAAACGTTTCCGGGATATAAAAAGACGAACCGACCTGCCGGCTGAAAAAGCCTGGCAGCGTTCCTGCCCCTCGGCCAACGAGCTGTCGGTTTTAATTACCGATGAAGCAGGTCAATGGCTGTTCAGGGGGGATATAGACAGTGTGTTTGAGAAACATCCGCTCTGGTTTGACCGGACGGCAATTATTGATTACAAGACGGGGAAGAGTCCTTTTAACGCCTCCGCTCCGCTCAGTGTCGGTTATCACCGCCAGCTTGATATTTACGCCTGGCTTTATTACCAGGCTTTCGGGCAGGTCCCCGAGGTGGCCGGGATACATTTTCTTGCCGAACCCCCGAAGAGTTCCACCGCTTTTGTTTACAAGGAGATAGACCCGGGAACCGTTGAGTCGGTCCACCTGATGCTCCAGCGGGTGCGGGAGATTACCACCTCGGAAGATGTTGAAAAATACCCCCGTAACCAGCAATACAGATGGTGCAGATTTGAAAAAAATGATGGGACGGAAATAAAATGTGATCACTGGGATTACTGCCTGGGCGCTGCCGATATTCCGCCCCCGCCCGAACGAGATGAGGACTATCCCGACCGGGAACCGGTAGAGGTGACCCTGCGAAATCCGCTGGAAGAAAACCTGATTCTCAGCGAACACGCCAGCCCCGTGCTTGACGGTGACCCCCATCTGGAGGAATAAACCTGTTATGTCGGCCCGGGAGGGGGATCGCGTGGAGAGGGGGGCGCTGGGTGTTAAACTTCTTATTTTCTTCTCGATTTTACTCCTGATTTCTTCAGCCGGGTAGTTGGAGCAGTTGGGAAACCATATCTACTGCCAGCATTCCCAGGAGGACCAGCCAGAGCCAGGGGGTGAGCAGGCGGGTGGTCTGGGGTTTGAATCCCCGGAAACCGGTGATATTCTCCCCGGCCTCCCCGGGGGGGAGCCGGGTGAAATCACCGGGGGAACGAGGCCGGTTGGCAGCGTGGATCTTTTTTTCTTCTCCGGCATCTTTCAGGTGGTAAAACCCGGGTTGGGTAGGGATGAATCCGCCCGGCGAGTTCAGGGTTACCTCTGAATCATCGGGGGTAATGATCCGGAGGGGGAAATCATAATTATCTTCAATGAGAACCTGCCGCCCGACCGTCCAACTTTCAAAGCCCTCCCGGCTTACGGTGTTTGAGACGAGGCCGGCAAAAATTGGTGGCCAGTCCACCGAGGCTCTATCCGCCCGGAGAAAACTTTCCGGGGGGACGGTTAAGATATGCCAGTTATTTTTTTGAGCCAGCAATCTTTCTTCACCTGCCCTGAGGATCGTTTTATCGCTGTTCCGGGGCCGGATTTGAAAAATTTCTTCCACGGTGAGATTCCGGGTTCGTTCGACCAGGCCCGGGCGGATGAAATAATCTTCTCCAACTACGGTAACCGGGCGGGATTGATCAAACCGGCGCCGTCCTTCAATCTGCCAGGGGAAATCCATTGGAGCGGTCAGGGCCGTGAAATCCGAGCGGTCAAACTGCCGGTCCAGGACGACCAGCCGGGGGATATCTCTGGTTTCTTCCCCGCGCAGCTGGCGGCGATCGACGTCTTCAAATTTCCTGCTCCCAATCATTATCAACTGGGCCTGACCGGGGTCCTCGACCGGTTCGATTCGATCTTTCAAAAGGTGGCGAACCAGGTTTACCCCTGGTGAGTTTCCAGCAAAATATACACTTATTTTTTGGTGGACCGGGAAACTAAAATACCATCGCCCGGCCCAGCCGGGGTTAGCCCCGGCTAGTTCAACTACTCCTTCTTTTAGTCCTTTTACCTCCGGTTCCCAACGAACCCGGTTGTTTTCGGGATCACCGGCGAAAACAGTAGAATTGTTAATATAAAGTTGAACCCCCTTTTCAGCACCGGGCCAGGTTTGCCAGTTGATCTCTCCTTCTTCTCCCAGGAATAGAGTTCTCTGGACCAGTTCTCCCCGCATAACCATGCCCGTCTGAATTTGTTCAAACGGAGAAAATATTTCGAGGGTAAAATCAGTTTCTGGCGGGGATTCGGGGCCAAGCAGACTCCGCCGAGCATCGGTGATAAGGATAGTTCTATTGTTGGGCGGCGGGGATTGTTCACGCAGCCATTTCTGAAGCTGTTGAATCTCTGTTTGATGTTCGGCAAATTCTATCTCCTCAACCGGCAAATCATCGCCGTCCGCGAAGAACCCGATCCATTTGGGTTCGGGGTTAAGAGTTCCCAGACGAACCTTTCCGCCAAAATTTTCCAGATTGTTTTCTATCCACTGTTTGCCGGCGGCAAGCATGCTCTGGCCGGTCCGGGTTTGCTGAAGCGTAGGAGAGTTGTCAATAATTATCCAGTATTCGGAGACTTCTTCGGGGCGATAACCGATAACCGGCCGGGCAAAAATGTAGATAAGAACTATCAGGATCAAAACCCGCCAGAGAGCGTTGATCCACTGCCAGATATTTTTCCGTCGCAGGCGAGATTTTAGCTGGTCGTCCAGCCAGCCAAGACTTGGATAATCCCGGACTTTTATTTTCTTTTTTCTCAACCAGGTAAAAAGAAGCGGGAGACCGGCCAGGGGCAGAAACCAGAGCAGGTAGGGAGCAAGGTAACTCATCGGTTAAGAGAACTTTCCCCCAGGTGATCGTGCAGCTGTTTAATTGGGTTACGGTCGGTAAAAAAGTTCCATAGCGTCACGTTATTTTTTACAGCCATATTTTTTAACCGGCGGCGGTAGGCCCGAAGTTTTCGTGAAAAATCTTCGGATTCGGACAAAGAGAGGGTAATAGTGGTGCCGGTCTCCATATCTTTAAGCCGGCAGGGATTTTCACTGTCAAACTGCCGCTCGAGGGGATCATAGGTAGCAGCAAGAAGAACCCGGTGGCCCCTGCTTTGAATATTTTTCACCCACCGGAAAAAAGCTTCCGGGTCCGGAAGCCAGAAATCCGAGACGAAGATCCAGAGTTTTTTCTTATTAATACGTTTTTCATATTTTTGAGCCGTGGGAAGTAATATGGTTTTTCCGCCGGGTGAAATTTGTTTTATTTTTTCCAGGTTGGCGCTTAACTCTTCGGCGGCGGACCAGTCGGGCAGCTCTACAGTTGTTCCACCGGAGGCGATGAATTTTATCCGATCCTGTTGCTGGAGTAAAATCCCCCCGCACATTACTGCCACTGCCCGGGCCAGTTCCCACTTGGATAATTTTTCACTGGCATAGTCCATTGAGTTGCTGGAATCCATAATTATTCCGGCGTTGATCCTGTTTTCGGATTCGAACTGTTTAAGGTGGGCTTCCCCGGTTTTGGCAAGTATATTCCAGTCAAGATAGCGCAGGTCGTCCCCCGGTTCATACTGGCGATGGGTTGAAAATTCCATATTGGAACCGCTTCTTTTACCGTCATGAATTCCGGAATATGAGTCTGAACTTAACAGGTGGGGGAGAAAAGATAAATTACGCACCGCTTCCAGCAGCCGGGGGTCCAGTTTCTCAGGGACTGTTTCCGGGTGATTATTTGTTGTTCCGGTTTCGGGCATAATTTATCTCTCCGGAATCAGGGCCAGTCTTCGAGAATTTTATCCAGGATTTCATCCCTGCCAATATTCTCCGATTCAGCCGCGAATGATAAAACAAGCCGGTGGCGCAGGGACAGGGGCGCCAAATCCTGGATATCCTCCCGGGTGACGTGAGATCGACCTTCAAGTAGTGTTTTAGCTTTCCCGGCCATAATTAAGAACTGTGAGGCGCGGGGACTTGCTCCCCAGCGCAACCAGCGCTCGGTAAAATCTGCCTCGGATTCCCCCGGTCTGGTTCGCCGGACCAAATCAACGGTTTCCTCAACCAGCGAATCAGCCACGGGGACCTGTTTGACGGCTTCCTGGATTTTTAAAATTTCATTCCGGCTGATGACCGGCTCAATCACTTCCGGTTTGCGGCCGGTAGTCATATTGACTATTTCCCGTTCTTCGTTTGCCGCGGGATAATCAACCTTGATAAAAAACATGAACCGGTCCAGTTGGGCCTCCGGTAGAGGGTAAGTTCCCTCCTGTTCGATAGGGTTCTGGGTGGCCAGAACCATGAAAGGGAGGGAAAAATCGTAGGTGCTGCCGCCGGCGGTGACCTGTCTTTCCTGCATGGCCTGCAGAAGAGCCGATTGAGTTTTTGGGGGAGCCCGGTTTATTTCATCGGCCAGGAGCACATCGGTAAACACCGGGCCTTTCTGGAATTCAAAATAACGCTCCCCCCCGGCCTCTTTAAGGATGTCGGTGCCGGTTATATCGGAGGGCATCAGGTCGGGAGTGAACTGTATCCGGTTAAAATCAAGATCCAGCGCCCGGGCCAGGGAACGAACCATCCGTGTCTTGGCCAGTCCCGGGACTCCAACAAGGATAGAATGAGTGTCACAAAAAAGGGTAATTAACAGCTCCTCCACAATTTTATCCTGGCCCACGATCATTTTAGATATCTCGGTGTGAAGTTTTTCTTTTTGTTGGGGAATAGAGGCTATAAAATCTGAATCAACCTTAAATTCAGTTTCCAATATGAATCAACTCCCGGATAAAAAAATCATAATACCGATAGATTTGGTTTTGCGTTCAGTGTGAGGGGGGCTTCTTTATCTATTCCGGGGGCTCGCAGCCCGATCATGGCGGCGTTATCGGTGCACCACTGGAGGGAAGGGAAAAATACTTTGATTCCTTTCTTTTCAGCCTGGCGGTTAAAATTATCCCGCAGGTTCTGGTTGGCGGCAACCCCGCCACCAACGCAGATAGTGGGAATCTTATATTCCCGGGCGGCCGCAAGGGCCTTGTGGACAAGACAGTCGTTAACCGCCTGCTGGAAGGAGGCGGCCACGTCGGCTTTATCTGCCTCCGGGTTTTCTTTCAAATAGTAATAGACGGCCGTTTTCAGGCCGCTGAAACTGAAGTCATAATTATCCACCCGCCACTGCCACCTCTTGCCGTCTCCGAGCGTGGGCCGGGGAAATTTTATTTTTCCGGGATCACCTTCGCCGGCCAGCTTCTGGATCGCCGGCCCGCCCGGGTAGCCAAGGTCAAGCATATTTGCAACTTTGTCGTAGGCTTCTCCCGCCGCGTCATCCCGGGTTCTTCCCAGCAGTTCGTAATCTGTCTCTGATTTTACCTTAAGAAGCATTGAATGTCCCCCGGAAGCAACAAGAGATATAAAAGGATATTCCGGGTCATGCTCCAGTAATAGGGAATAGGCGTGGGCTTCAATATGATTTACCGGCGTCAGGGGGATGTTAAACCGGGCGGCGATTGATTTGGCGGCGGCAATTCCGGTGAGCAGTGAACCGATAAGACCCGGACCGTAAGTTACAGCAACCTCGGTTAAATCTTCAAGATCGGTATCGGCCCGGGAAAGAGCTTTTTTAAGGACAATATTTATAAGTTCACAATGCCGCCGGCTGGCCAGCTCGGGGACAACGCCGTTATACTCCGCGTGCAGTTCTTCCTGGCTGGTTACTACGCTGCTTAAAACTTCACCTTCCGGCGTGAGTATGGCAGCGCATGTATCATCGCAGGAAGTTTCAATAGCGAGAATCATCTTTTGGCTCCCGGATCAGGTTAATAAGAGTTGAACAAAAAAGTTAATAAATCTTCCACTGGTAAAAAGCCAGGGCTATTGCTCCGAAAGAAATCAAAGCAATAATGAAAGGCACGCCAACCGTCAGAAGGAATGACAGGAGATTTTCTTCGGAAGTCAACTCGCCGGTGGTATTATCCGCCGGTTTTTTTTCTTTTTCAGCCATTGTAAAAACCTCAGTAAGTGCGTTTAAAGTTAGCTTTTTTTCTCCAGTGTTTATTATATCTTAGATTGTTCCGAAACAAAATATTGGAAAGAGTTTTCTCCCACTGATTTATTCAACAAAGAATGGTAGAATATAAAGGACTGCCACCATTCAAATAACCAGCAGGTATTGATTATGTTTTTAATTGATCCATTATATTCTTACTGGGTTATATTTTCCATTTTCCTGGTTTTAATTTTTCTTACCTGGCAGGCCCGCAAATCAACCGGTGAGCTGTTCTGCCGCTGGGGGGCGCTAATTATTCTGCTGCTGGTGGGCCTGCAGTTTTCTTTTCATACTGTCGAAAAGACCCCGCCCGAAAATCCAATTCAAATTATTTATGAAAGTTTTGCGGGTGAAAATTACGATGAAGAAATTGAGGCAGTCGCCCGGGATTTGAGCAAACATCCCGGAGCCCAAAACGTTAAGACCACCCCTCTTGATGAGCGCTGGGACAACCGGCCTGTGTTTGAAGATTATAACCTGCTAAAAGAGAAGACAGGAGAATATCCGGTAGAAATTATTGTTGGGCAAGCAATACACACCGCGGCCAGCCCCGGCTTTTTTTCTTCCCGGGATATTGCAGATTCCCCGGCTCACCGGCTTTTGTTAAACCCGGTCCCCTCAAAAAAAGAGGCCCGGCTAAAACTGGATGAGCAGGTTATTGTGGTCGATTCCCCCGGAAAAGTCACCTGGGAAGTAGAAATCCGCGGCGGTGAGCAGTTAGAAAATCCACGCCTGGTTCTTCGCCGGGGGGATGAGATTTTACGAAAGGCGCCCCCTTCTGCTCGGGAGGGAGTGTTAAAGTTGGATTCCCCCGGGCTGGAGGAAGGTATCCATTATTTTACAGTTGAGCTCCTTGAGGAAAACGAACAGGAACTGGAAGTGGGACATAAACGCAGGGCCAGCGTCGGAGCAATTGTGGAAGATTTCACCCGGAAGCTGCTTATTGTCGATAATACCCCCGGCTGGCGAAGTGGCTGGTGGGGGCGGAAAATAAATAAACTGGAAAACTGGGAAGTTGACTACCACTACCGGCAGCCAGGGGGGGATTTGCCGGAAAGACCAGATGTTATCCTGTATTTTGGATTCCCGGCGACCGGAAGTCAGTTTAATGATTTTGAACGATTGTGGGAAGAGGATAGTGGTTTTTTGTTTGTGGTTGATGAAGCTGGGGAGGCCTACTCTCTTTTTCGTATGCTGGGTATATTTGGATTGGACGGCGATAAAATTGTTCGCCGCCAGGGAGAATTTGAAATCTACAAAGCTAAAGAAGTGGCTGATAATTTCCCGCCACTCCTGGCTTATGAACGTCAGCTAAAGATAGCGCCTCCCGTCAATTATTTTTATCTTCTGCCGGATGGCGGAGATTTTACTCCTCTGTTAAAAACGGAGGATGAACTGGTTCTGGGGCTGCTTGAGGACCAATCAAGGGGGATTTTGACTTACCCGGATTTTCACCGCCTGGCGATGCGCTGGGGAAAACTGGGTTATGAGCGGGCCGGGGGCAAACTGGCCCGGGAAATAATTCAGAAGTTGGACCGCGAGCGGGAGGAAAAAGAAGGACGAATTCTGGCCCGGAGGTGGGTTTTGGCGGGGGAAAAGGTCGAGATTAGCCGGGATATATCTTACCTGCAGCTTGAATCACCGGTAAAACGGGAATGGGGGCAAGACTTGCCGGAGGAACTATCCTTCCCCCGACCGGGAAAATACCGGTTTTCCTACCGGCGGGGTGAGGAAAAATTTACCGAAGAGCTCCTGGTGGTTGAATCCAACCGGATGCGCTATCCCCGGGCCGAAAATAGGATAAGAGATTTTGTTCGACCGGCGAATATTTTTGATTCCCCGGTTGAAACGGCCGCCAGGGGAAGAGAAATATGGGAGAGTCGCCACCGGACACAAAAAAATGAAATATTCAACTGGGGTAACCCGCTTTTATTAACTATGGCCGGCCTGTTTTTGGCGTTTGGCTGGCTGTTAGCTGATCGTCACGAGGTGTGATATTTTTATGAATAGTAGAAATAATAGGTTTGATCCGGTTAGAAACCTGTTTTTTTGCCTGTTAATAGCGGTATTAACCTTGGGGTTAGTGGGGAATGTTTTCGGGAGAGAGTTCCAGATGGCCCGGCTCCAGTATGATGGGGGAGGGGACTGGTATAACGATCCCTGCAAGATCCCGAATTTGATGGAGTTTTACAGCCGAAAAATAGAAAGCGAGGTAATAGAGGAGCAGGCGGTTGTCCGGGCGGATGATGAAGAAATATTTGATTACCCGATAGTTTTTATGACCGGCCATGGAAATATAGATTTTTCTGAGGCGGAAGCCTCCTCCCTGCGCAGTTATCTTAAATCCGGAGGATTTTTATATGCAGACGACGATTACGGGATGGATGAAGCTTTTCGACGGGAGATTGATAAAGTTTTCCCCGACCGGCCCCTGGTTGAACTCTCGCCGGAGCATCCGCTGTTTTCCTCTTATTTTGAATTTGATGAACTGCCGCGAATTCATGAACATTATCCCGATGATCCGCCGCAGGCTTTTGGAATCCAGGTTGACGGTGAATGGGTAGTATTGTATACCTTCAACACAAACATTGCCGATGGCTGGGCCTCCCCGGAGGTCCATGGTAACCCGCCGGAAGTCCGCAAGACGGCGCTCCGTTTCGGAGTTAATATAATCAGCTGGGTGTTCGGCCAGTGAAGGATAAACTGTCCGGGAAGGTTAACACTTTTTTAACCCGGGCCCAGCTTATTTTTTACAGCCAGAAATTATTTACAGCCGTTGTTTTCCCTCTTTTGATAGTGGTGGTTATTAGAGTTTGTGCTTATTATTTTTCGTTTTCTTTGCCGGTGGTTCTTGGCGGATTTGCGTTGGTCTTAACCTGGATGGTATACCTGCTTGTGGTTGAAATTAAGCAACTGCCCCTGAGCAAGAGCGGGCTGACAAACCGGCTTGTGGGTCGCAGTGAAGACTGGGAAATCCTGCGGGTGGGTCTTGAATATTCCGGTCCCCTGCATGAATATTACCGCAAAAAAATAAATGAAGGGCTTGAAGAATTTTTCAACCGGAGAAGCCCGGAGTCTGTTTTAACTGTTCGGGAGAGCAACCAGCTTTTTGCTGTTATGCTGCTGATTGCATTAGTTTTACTGCTTGGTCTCCTGCCGGTTTCCTCCCCGCCGGACGGTCCGCCTGTTTACGAGACCTGGCAGGTGAATGTCAGGCCCGAAACTGTTCTGGTGGGAGATACTGCAGTGGTTAGCTTCCAGGGAAAATTTACGGAGTCGCCGCCAAAACTGTTGCTTGAAGAAAAGGATGGTTCTCACAGGCGAACGGTAACCTTCAATAAAACTGAAGAAGGGCTGGTCTGGAAGAGTTTTCCGCTTGAAAATTCCAAACGGATTTACCTG
>CAZKRS010000003.1:0-24655 GCA_964555265.1 uncultured bacterium
GATCAATATTTATTAGATAATCACAGTTCGAAAAATAATCCTGGAGCCGGCCTAACCGTTCAAAATTTCCGCAATCTGTAATCACTCCCACCTGGAGCCGGTGGTCGGGCGGGGAAGTCTTCAGCCATTTATAATGGGGTAAAAACTCAAATTTATCGGGAGGCGCAGATGGATTTACCAGGTGAAACTCTTTGTTACGACGCTCAAGTAAAATCCCAAGAGAAATCTGCGCACCAACACAGTCTCCATCCGGTCGTTCATGTCCGGAAATGATAAACGATTCATATTCAGAAAAAACTTCCAGAATTTTATCAATCTTTTTCTTCACGGTTACGATCTTCTCGCTCCTCCTGAAGTTCTTTCATAATCCTGTTCACCCGCGCCGCCTCCTTTAAAGAACTATCCTCACGGAAACGAAATTCAGGGATAATTTTCAAAGGCAGGGATTTTGTTACAATCGCTCTGATTTTTTTCTCTTTGCGTCGTAAAAATTTGATCGAATTTTGACGGGTTTTTTCATCTTTATCTATATGACTGACATAAACCGTTCCCATCTTAAGATCGGGAGTAAGTTCGACCCGGGTTACCGAAAGTAACTTTAAAGAATCGTTTTTTAATTCATTGCGAATAATTCTGCTGATTGTCTGCTTGAGTTGTTTTTCAATTCTTCTCTTTCTTCGCTCAGACATGGCCACCACATCACTGATAGATTAATATATTTTTTTACTTACTTCCCGGAGCTGTATTCCCGGTGTTTTTTCAAGTTCGGCTTCGATCCGGGCGTTAACTTTATCCACCCGGCGCCGGTTGGAGCTGACAAAAGTTACGGCCAGTCCAATCAACCGCTGGTGATCCTGGTAATCAACCTCGGCAATTGAAATATTAAATTTATCAGCCAAACGATCGGTTATACTGCGGACAAATTGTCTTTTGTCTTTTAAGGAAAAACTGCCGGGACAGTATAGAAGAAATTCAGCGCAGCTCACAAACGTTGTCACGAGAGGGTGGGTGTCACCTCACGTTGCTGGTATATTTCCAGGATATCTCCCTCTTTAATATCATTGAAATCCTCAAGTCCAATTCCACATTCATACCCCTGCTGTACTTCAGAAACATCCTCTTTAAATCTTTTCAAAGACTCAATCGGTCCGTCAAAAACAACTACTCCCTGGCGAACCAGCCGGCAGTTAGCATCCCTGTTTATCTTACCTTCACTCACATAACAACCGGCAATCGTCCCTACACCTGAAATGGAAAATATCTCCCTCACCTCGGCCTGACCAATAATCTTTTCTTCAATTTCTTTGTCCAGCATTCCGGTCAGGGCCGATTTTATATCTTCTATCGCTTCATAAATAACCGAATAAGTTTCTATTTCAACACCTTTTTCTTTGGCAAGACTGCGAGCCCTGCTGTCGGGACGGACCCGGAAACCAATAATTATCCCGTCGGAAGCATCAGCAAGCATAACATCCGACTGGTTAATCCCTCCAACTCCACCGTGAATTACCCGGGCTTCAACATCCTGGCCGCTTAAAGATTCAAAAGAATCGCGCAGAACTTCAACCGAACCGCGGGCGTCGGCTTTAACAACAATATTTAAACTTTTGATTTTTCCCTCTTCGATAAACTGCTGAAGCTGATCCATGGTAACCTTGCCCCGGTCGCCCTGGAGCTGGGATTCCCGCAGCTCCTCCTGGCGTTCTTCGGCAATTTCCCGGGCTTCAGCCTCGGTCTGTTTGACTTCGAAGAAATCACCGGGCGAGGCCAGATCATTAAATCCCAGTATTTCCACCGGAGTACCCGGGCCAACTTCTTTAACCCGCTCACCACGGCTGTCAATCATAGCCCGAACATTACCACTGGTTGCGCCGGCCACGAAAGGATCCCCCCGCTTGAGTGTCCCCTGCTGAACAAGTACAGTTGCCGTCGCTCCCATTCCCTTCTTCATTTCCGATTCGATGATAGTTCCTTTCACAAGCTGCTCGGGACTGGATTTTAATTCCATCATTTCCGCCTGCAGCCCCACCATTTCCAGCAATTCTTCAATTCCTTCCCCTTTCAAAGCGGAAATTTCCACACATATTGTATCGCCCCCCCACTCCTCCGGGATTAATTCATATTCTGTAAGCTGCTGACGAACCCGCTGGGGATCCGCTTCGGGCAAATCCATCTTATTGATAGCCACCACGATCGGCACCCCGGCATCCCGGGCGTGGTTAATCGATTCAACCGTCTGGGGCATAACCCCGTCATCCGCAGCAACAATAAGGATAACAAGATCCGTAACCTGAGCCCCCCGGGCTCTCATCGCGGTAAAAGCCTCGTGACCGGGTGTGTCTATAAAGACAAGATCTTCGCTTCCGGTATCGACACGGTATGCCCCGATATGCTGGGTTATCCCCCCCGATTCTCCGGAGACTACATCCGTCTGACGGATTGTATCAAGAAGCTGGGTTTTACCGTGGTCAACATGGCCCATAACCGTTATTACAGGCGGTCGGGGCTGTAGCTCTTCTTCGGGAACGTCAAGATCAAGTTCCAGTTCCCGGCGCCAGGAAAATTCCTCCGCCTCGGGTTCCTCAAATTCAACCTCCCGGTCATACTCCAGGGCCAGAAGTTCCACCGTTTCCTGGTCAAGAGACTGGTTTATTGTGGCCATAATCCCTTCCTGCATCAGGGTTTTTATCGCCTCGCTGGCCGATATCCCGAGCATATCCGCCAGTTCCTCGGTTGTAACATCTCCCTTGACTCTCAGCAGCTCACCGGTTTCAACCGGCTCGTCGGCCTCTTTCTCCGCCTCCGGTTCAGGTTCCGGTTCAGGTTCGGGTTCAGAACTGGTTTCTTCTTCAAAATATTCTTTGACCAGTTCAACAGCATCGTCATCCACACCGGACATATGGTTTTTAACTTCCAGATCAAACTCTTCCTGAAGGAGGGCGATTAACTCCTTACTTTCCAGCCCCAATTCTTTGGCCAGTTCATAAATTCTCATAAATTATCTCTCCTGTTTTTGAAAAACATTCTCTCCGGGTTTTAATCCTCTTTAAACGGTGTCTGGGTTAATTTATTTTCTTTTGGTTCCTCCCCGCTATTATCCCCTTCCCCGGCGGGACCAAAAACAGATTCCTTAATTTCTTCGGCTGTTTCCTCCCGGGAGGGTTTTTCTTCAGTTACGGCTGATTTCACAAGCTCGGCCACCTGGGTATGAATGGACTGGGCCTTGGCGCCCCCAATACCGTCAACCTCTTCAAGTCCTTCCGGCCCGGCCTGGACAATAGCTGTTGTTGTGTCCAGGTCGGCTTCTTTCAATTTTTCTGCCATAGCCGGACCGACACCATCCAGATCAAGTAAGAAATCGGTTTCCTTGCCTGAATCCTTGAAAATAGAGGCTGCCACTTCCAGGGCTTCTTCACTGCGCAGCGAAGCAAACTCCCGTTCACTATAAATATCGATCGACCAGCCGCTCAATTTGGCGGTCAGGCGGGCATTTTGCCCTCCTTTACCAATTGCCAGCGAAAGCTGATCTTCGGGGACCACAACCTGGGCCACCTGGTCCTCTTCAATTAGTTTCACACGGGTTATTTCGGCCGGACTCAATGAATTTTCAATAAATTTCCGGTCATCTTTCTCATAGGGGATAATATCAATCTTTTCACCGTTTACTTCCTCAACTATTGACTGTATCCGGGAGCCCTGGGGACCCACGCAGGTTCCAATCGGGTCCAGGGTGGGATCGTTAGTTTTAACCGCCACCTTGGACCTGGAGCCAGCTTCACGGGCCACGTTAACAATTTCAATAAGCTCGTCATGTACTTCCGGTATATGCAATTTAAACAGGCGGCTTATTAAAGCGGGATGGGTTCGAGATACAACCACCAGCAGTCCTTCCTCCGGCAAACTCACCTTTACAACCAGAAACTTCATTCTGTTTCCGGCGGTATAATCATCCGAAGGAATCTGTTCCCGGTAAGGAATTATAGCCTCCACCTGTTCTTCGAGTTGAACATATACAGCTTTTTCTTTTACCTGCTGAACGATCCCGTTAACCAGTTCAAGAAGCTTCTCGTTGTATTTGTTGTAATATTTTTTTTCTTCCGCCCGCTGGATTTTCTGCTGAAAAACGCTCTTGATCATCTGCATTGAACTGCGGCTCAGCGCATCGGTATCCAGGGGAACGTAAACTCGATCGCCGTATTCAACATCCTCCTCGTATTTCTGCGCCTCATCAAGATCAATCTGGCAGGCGGGGTTAAACGGGCTGCGCACCACTTCTTTTTCATTCAGCACCTCCAGCTCATACGTCCCCAGATCTATCTTTACTTTCAAATCATATTCGTCGGGAATATTGTAATCCCCCCGAAAAGCTTTTTTCAGGGCCGTACTCAGCGCTTCCACAACAATTTCCTCACTTAAATTCTTTTCCTGTTGAATTTCCCGGATTGCTTCCAGGAATGATTTATCCATCGTTTGAAGATCCTCCCGAATTTAAAGCTTCTTCAGCATCAAAAAATAATCTTACACTGGCTACCTGTTCAAGTGGTATGGTAACTGGCTCGGCTGAAGGGGTCGTCTCAATAATAAGCCCTTCAGCCGAAATACCCTCCAGCTTTCCTTTCCACTGCTTACGATCTTTAAAAGAACCAAAACATTTTACTACAACCTGGCGGCTGGAAAAATAATCATACTCAAAATCCCGGCGCAACCGGCGGCGAAGACCGGGCGAAGAGACCTCAAGTTCAAATTTATGAAGCAATCCCGGTTCTTCAATTTCCATCACCGGCGCAACCTGTTTGCTTATCTTCTCACAAAGGGCCAGGCCAACTCCTTCTTCGTCATCAACCACCACTCGAAGTCTTGACTCCCCGCCGTGAGTTTTTAATTCAATATCAATCAACCTGACTCCGAGCGGCTCTACTATCGGTTTTAATGACTCAAATAATTCCTGCTCCCTGTTTGTTATTTCAGCCACCGGTTATCTTCCTTTCTTTCAAAAGTCTATAACTGTATCAATTACTGGCAAAACAAACAACCACAAAACCTTTGTTTGATTTATTCTGGAAATAAATCTTCTGATGATCAATCCAGGGGGTAAGGAATGGGACGGTCGGAAGAAACCGGAAGATTGTTCAACTGATTTAAACCTGCGGACGAGGGTTCGAGAGCCGGTTTAAGTTCAAGTTCGTTACCGATTTTAAAACGCTCGTTCCGAGAATATTTATCATTTTTCAGCCAGAGCAGCCTTTCGGGCAGGTTTACGTTTCTTCTCCGCAGATATTCAATTATTTCCTCCCGGGTGTAAAAGAACTCCCGGGTGTATTCGGCCCCGTCTTCCAGTTCACGGCCGGGATAAATAACCTCGCCCGTATTTTTACGCAGGCGACCGGGAAGAGTAAAAGTGTTATCCTCCCATCTCAGGAGAAGTTTTTCTGAAGGTAAAAAATCGGCGGCGACAGCTTCAACCGGTTCGGGGGTTTCAGCGGGCATAATCGTCACCTCATCGCCGCTTCTAAGGACTGTATCGGCTGCTGCTTTTTTATTATTCACTTCAACAACCGGGTCCAGGTTCTGCTGTTTTTTAACCGTTTCCCATTCCCCGTCAATTTTAAACATCTTGGCCGATTCGGGGTGAGGTTCATGAGATTTGTAACCAAGATCTTCAGTGAGATTTCCCACCCGGTATTTATCCCCCCGGACAAGACGGGCCATTCTTTCCCCGTTGACGGTCAGCTCAAGACAGAACCGGCCCCGGCCGGTGGCTGCGGTCAATAATATCCCGTAGGCGGTATAGTCGGCATTACTGGTCAGCAGAGCCCGGGGGTCACTCACTTTTTTGTCGGCCCACGGGGGCCGGGAAATAATATCTTCCCTCTCAATTTTTAAAACCCGGGAGACAATATTCTCGATCTCCGGAAACTGCGAACCTCCCCCGGCCAAAAACAGAAGCTGCGGGGAGCGCTCTTTAAACCAGTTGCGCAGGGGACGAATCTCTTCGGCCAGAACCGGATTCAACCACCGGCACATCCGGGAACGGGTAATCGTCTCGCTGGTCCCGGACATCTGTTCATATTCAGTTTCTTCAACAGTCTGAAGTCTTTTCTTTATCTTTTCAGCCTGTTTAAAATCAATTAACAGCACTTCTTCCAGTTTCCGGGTCAGTTTATCTCCGCTGCCCCGAAGAGTACAAAAATCACGTATTTTCCCGTTCTCAAGCAGGGCCGCGTCGATAGTTCCTGCACCAAAATCAATTAACCCCAGCCGGGGAATAAACTCTTCGCCGGGCATAGCCGCTTCAACAGCTGCCCGGGGCTCAAGCACCAGCCGTCCGGGAACAAGACCGGCCGCTTTCAGGACATTCTTCTTGTTTTGAACATCCTGCAGATTTAAGGTTGTTACCAGCCAGCGAGCTTTGACCCGGCGCCCATACTGGCCTTCAAAATTTATCACGGTCTCGCCATCAACTTTTTTATCTAAAATTTCCTCATCAATAATGGCATGATTTTCTGCCACGGAATTTCTCTGCGAAAATAGATCCCTGATATCTTCGGCTGTAATTTCATGCTGATCTTCAAATTCAAGCGAAGATTCCACCTCTTTGATTTTCAGCCCCCGGCCGGGAACAGCATAATGGGCGACGTTAACCTCGGTTTTAGCAGCCATCTTTAACTGATCCACCGCCCGCCGGACTGTCTCCCCGGCCGCCTGTATATCCACAACCCTGCCCTCTTCAATAGCGCGGCGGTTATGCTCTACCTCGCAGCGGGCCAGCAGTTCCAGACCTTCATCGGTTTTTCGACCCAGAAATCCAATTACCGTACCCGTGCCGATATCAAGCGCCATCAACTCATTCACTGCTTTTCCCTCCTGTAATTTACAATTGTTGTTCCCGCACCACCTTCGTAAAAATACCCGGGGCGGTAGGATTCAATATATTCCAGTCCATCCAGTATCTCCCAGACACGATCCCGTAAAATACCTTCTCCTTTTCCGTGTACCACATGAACAACCTCCCACTGCTGGGCATAACCACGGTCTAAAAAAGGTAGCAGTCGAAGCCGAATTTCACTGCGCCGGCAGCCGTGAAGATCAATCTCTCCATCAGGTGTCCACATTGTGTTCGGTTTCAGTCACGTATTTACTGTTAAGATAAAAACGCCAGGGTTTTTCAACACCCACCTGGATTCCCACCCGGCGACTTACATGAATTTCTTCCCCGGGCGCAGCCGGGCAGAGATAAAATCCTGTTTCTGCAGCCAGGGGCCGTTCATTGAAAGTTTCATCCACTTGAAGCGCTTCCGCCAGCTTCCCGGGCCCGTTAGTTAAATCTTTTCCCTTTAACCCTCTCTGTTTTTGCATGATTTGCTCGCCAGCGCAGGGCTCGGCTGCTCGAATTAAAACGGCCTCACCAGAATCCTCCGGACCACAAACAACATTGATCATCCAGTGAATACCATAACATTTATAAATATACCAGAAACCGGGCGGACCAAACATCACCCGGCTCCGGGGCGTTGGACCCCGGCAGGAATGAGAAGCCGGATCATCCTCCCGGTATGCTTCCGTTTCCACTATTCTGGCTTTAAGCAGCCCGGAAGCAGTCCGACGAACCAGGTAACTTCCCAGCAGCCGCCGGGCCACCCGGGGCGATGTTTCAGCAAGAGAAAGCTTTTTAACAGCTTCCTTTCGGGAAATCTCCTCAGAGACCGTATCTTCTATCCCGGTGGCCACTTAAGTTTGCGTCCTCCCAGTAGATGCAGATGCAGATGGTCAACCTCCTGGCCGCCGTCAGCGCCGGAATTTGTAACCAGCCGGTAGCCGGTAGCGGCGATTCCCTGCTCTTCAGCCACCTTACGGGCAATAAAATACAGATGGCCAATCAATTTCTCATCCGTCTGTTCAATTTCGTTAACACCCGCCAGATGTTTCCGGGGAATAATAAGGTAATGAACGGGAGCCTGGGGGTTAATATCGGCAAAAGCAACCGCCCGGTCGTCTTCGTAGACAATTTCCGCTTCCATCTCACCGCCGGCAATCGAACAAAACAAACAGTTTGCCATCTTTTGTCCTCCTTAGAGACTGTCGGATAAATAGATCGGCCCGGCATTATTGTAACCGGTTCTCCGGCAGAACACAATTTTGTATTAAGTAAGATAAAATACAAGGGAAAAGAACAGCAAATCTTAATTTTAAAGGAGCAAAGACAATTAGCAAAAGAAACTCAAAAAATAACCGGGTGGCCGTCCTGTTTGCTTTTGGTAACGATAACAGCGATCTGCCCGCATTTTTAGATTCTCTCGCTTGCCAATCCCGACCGGCAGGCGAAGTTCACGCCCTGGACTATAGGACCCGGGCTAACAGCAGCTCTCTATCATACCGGTGGGAAAATCAACTTAATTTAAAAATTCATCGAAAAGAATCACAACCCGGCGGAAAAATTTTGAACTCGCTGCTCCGGGATATAACCTGTGAATTCATATTATACCTGGGAATAAATTATCACCCGGCAGTAAATTACATCCGGACAATCACCGGTATCCTCGCTAAAGAACCGGATCTAACAGCAGCCAGGGGAACACTAAAAGATAAAAATAGAAACTCACCGTTTAAAAAGGCAGCAGGGCTAATTACTTACCACCGCTTAAGCCTGGTCGGCCGCCAGGGGGCCTTTCAGCGCCCGGAAGGATTGATCTATCGTAAAGAAAAACTTGTTGAGGCCGGCGGCTGGCGGGACTGTTTAACTTTCAGTGCTCAAATTGAACTTCTAAACAGACTTCAAAACAAAGACCACAAAATAAAAATCAGCAGTCAAACAGATATTCACTTCTCCCCGCCGGCAAACCGGGGGGATTTTTTTGTCTTCCATCAAAATAAAGGGCGGGAACTGGGAGAACTGGCGGGCACTGATTTTTTACCTTCCCTGAAACACTGGAAAGTAGACCGTTTTTTCACACTCTGGAGTTTCGCTCTCTGCTGGAATCCGGCCGGCTGGGGGCTGGCGCTTTTATACCAGCTGCTGGTAATAAAATCCACCTTTTCCGGGATCCAGAAGTTCCGTTCGGCCTGGCGGGCAGTCTATTTGCTTCCCCTGCTTCACCTGGGCTGCTGGCTGGGGTGGCTGGAAAAACGGTTTACCACCTCAGCGGAAGATTAAGTCCATTTTATTGTGTAAAAATGGCTTTTGTTCGGTATATAAGCCTTTTGCGAAACAGGAAGTTTCGTTTGCAAAAGACTTGCCTCGGAATAGACAGGATGTCTATTAGAATGAGAACAAGAGTTTTTTTACACAATTTTTCGGACATGGCCCAGCGGAAAAAACAGGACAACTTGCCAGCCGTTTTAATTCCGATTGATATCCGGTTAAAAAACGGGGCACCAGTCCGGTCAACCGTATTATAAAAATTGCCGGGAGGGCCGGGGGAAACTACAGCACGGGTAAATATTCATCCAGTTCATACTGGGAGACATGCTGACGGTATTTATCCCAGACATATCTTTTCTCCCGGACATAGTTGTCAAAAGCTTCCTCGCCAAAAACCTCCCGCATCAATTCACTGTTTTCAAAATGATAAATTGCTTCGCCCAGGCTGCCGGGTAATGATTCTATTCCCGCCTTGTGTCGCTCCTGAGGGGCCATTTCATAGATATTATTGGTAGTGGGTGGTTCAAGTTCATACTCTTCCCGGATCCCTTTCAGCCCGGCCTGAAGCATTACTGCAAAAGCCAGGTAGGGATTGGCCGCCGGGTCCGGGCTTCTCAGTTCAATCCGGGTGGCTCCTTCCTCGCCCTTCCGGTTGGCGGGCACCCGGAGAAGAGCCGAACGGTTACGCTGGCCCCATGATAAATATACCGGGGCTTCATAACCGGGAATCAACCGCTTGTAAGAATTGGGCCACTGGTTGGTGACAGCGGTTAGTTCTTTGATATGCTCAAGAATACCGGCAATAAAGTGCCGGGCCGTCGTCGAAAGATTAAACTTCCGGTCGGGGTCGAAAAATGCATTCTTACCATCTTTATACAGCGAAAGATGAACGTGCATACCGGAGCCGTTTTCGTCTTCAATCGGCTTGGGCATAAAGGTGGCGTGAACCCCGTTCCGGTTGGCTACTTCTTTAACAACATAACGGTAAATAATTGTAATATCCGCCATCCTTAGCGCTTCACTGTGGTATAGATTAATCTCATGCTGACTGGGCGCCACCTCATGATGGGAATAGGGAACTTCTATCCCCATCTCATCAAGAGCCATTATTGTCTCTTTGCGAAGGTTGTTTGGTAGATCCATAGCCGTTAGATCAAAATATCCCCCGTGGTCAATTAACTCTGTCCCGTCGGGGGACTTAAAATAGAAAAATTCCATTTCCGGCCCCACAAAATATTGATCAAACCCCAGCTCACGGCACTCTTCAAGGGCCTGCTTGAGAATATACCGGGGATCAACATTATAAGGCGTTCCATCGTGATTAAGAATGTCGCAGAACATCATTCCTACCGGCGGTTCATTAGAATCTTCCGCCGTCCAGGGCAGAAGAGCAAAAGTCTCCGGATCCGGCTGCGCAAGCATATCGCTCTCCTGAATCCGCGAAAACCCTTCAATAGATGAACCGTCAAATCCAAACCCCTCCTCAAAACCTTTCTTCAATTCATCTTGAGGAACCATGAATCCCTTCAGATTGCCCGCAAGATCAGTAAACCATAACCTGATAAATTCCACCTCTTCTTCAGAAACTTTAGCCAATACCTCTGATTTGTCCATTATTAAAACCTCCAGAAAAATTATGAAAAAACTAAATTTCGTTCAATTAAAAAGTATTTTATAAAACAATTGTTCACTTATCAAGTAATAATATTATCGAACATCCATTTAATTTTGTAAAGAACTTTTTTGGGCTGGAAAGATAACAGGAAAGAGAGACTACCAAAAACTGAGAGGAGGCCAGACAGGAGTCTATTTAGCCGTCGGAAGAACTTTTTTCAAGGGGTAGAGGATAATTTTCCCGAAAAATATTCAAAACAACGGAGGTGTTGGTGGCTTTGATTGCTGAATATCCCTGCAGTTTCTTTATTATCTCATTCATTTCTTCCCGACCGTGGTAATGCCCGATAGCCAGGATATCATAATCACCGGTGATCTCATAAATATTGGTCAGGCAGGAATGTTTCTCCAGGAGTTGAAGAGCTTTTTGAATCTGGTCGCCCTGGACTTTAAACCGGGTTACCGCCACATAATTGTAACCGAGTTTCTCGTAATCAACATCAGCAGAGATTCCATTCAGGACTCCCTCTTCACGCAGCCGGTCAAGACGCTTGCCGATGGTCGTCGCCGATACATCAAATTTTTCCGCCAGTTCCCGAAGGGATTGCCGACCGTCCTTCCGCAGTTCCTTTAAGATCCGACTGGATAGTTTTTTATATGTCATCTATTTCCCTCCAGAAAAAAATTTAGTATAGAACTGCTATTAAATTAACACATCTGAAGAAAATAACCACTATTTTATTCATATGTCCAGAAAATAAAAAACAGGACGGAATTATAAACATAATAGAACCAAAAAACTGTTGAGGAAAGAAAAATAAATTAAGTCCATTTTATTGTGTAAAAACGGCTTTTGTTCGGAATATAAGCCTCTCGCGAAACAGGAAGTTTCGCTGATATGTAGTTAACCCTGGTGTAAAGATTTTTAAACTTGAAACTTTGAACTTGAAACTATTTCCACCTGTCTATGAGAATGAGAACAAGAGTTTTTTAGACAGTTTTTCGGAGATGGCCGTAAAATGCCCGGGGGGAGACTCGAACTCCCACGGGGTATAATCCCCATATGGCCCTCAACCATACGCGTCTGCCAATTCCGCCACCCGGGCTTAATTATTACCAGTTTTCCTGGCGGGCTTTTTAAAATAATAACATTATTTCAGACAAATACAACTTTTAGCGGGGGGCGCTTCGGTTATAAAACTGTTCCTTAGCGTGATAAGATGATCTGACAAAAGGTCCCGCCTCCACCTGTTCATAACCAATTTCACGGGCAAAATTTGCCAGGCGTGAAAACTCCCCCGGTCTCACCCAGCGATCCACGGGCCAGTGACGGGCCGAAGGACGCAGATACTGGCCGAGGGTTAAATATTCTACCCCGTTTTCCTTCAGATCATGAAAGACAGATTTAATTTCAGCCTCCCTCTCCCCCATCCCCAGCATCATACCGCTTTTGACAGTTAGGCCGGATGAAGCCGCCCGCTTAAGAACAGCCAGGGAGCGTTTATAACTGGCTTCCGGTCGCAACCGGGAATAAAGCCGGGGTGCCGTCTCAATATTGTGACCAAAAACATCGGGACGGGTTTTTATAACCCCCGCCAGTCCCTCGTCACTAACCCGGAAATCGGGAACAAGAACTTCCAGTTTCACTTCCGGGTTGTATTTGCGGACAGCCTTTATAGTTTTTATCCAGTGAGCTGCCCCACCATCAGCCAGGTCATCACGGGTAACCGAGGTAATTACCACGTAATCCAGGCCCAACTCTTTGGCCGCTCGAGCCACCCGGTCCGGTTCATCCGGCTGATGACCCGGCCTACCGCCGGAATCAACATCACAAAATCCGCACCCCCGGGTGCAGGTTTTCCCAAGAATCATAAAAGTGGCTCTTCCCTCGCCCCAGCATTCGGCGCGATTCGGACAGGCCGCTTCCTCACAAACGGTGGCCGGTTGCCGGCGGTGAAGGATCTTCTTGACCCGGGATGGTTCTTGGGAAGAAGAAAAAGAAATCTTAAGCCAGCCCGGTTTCTTTTTAGGGGGCGGGTAATTATCATTGCGGGGGGGGGAGTTTTTTTCTAACTCCTCTTTATTTTTATCAACCGGCTCCATACGAATCTCCGGGTTTAAAAATCCTGTTAATAACCAAAATCATCTTCCGGGTAGCCGCGGCGCACTACCACCAGTCCCTCTTCCGTCTGGTAATGACGGTCCTTTTCGCGCTCTTCTTTGCCCCCGAGTTCAGTGTTATCGGCAATTGTAGCATTTTTGTCAATAATCGTATTCTTAATCTCACAATCTTTCCCAATCTGCACCCCGTCCATGATAATAGAATTTTCCACCCGGCTGCCGCTATCAATAAAAACACCGGGAGAGATAACCGAACGGCGCACGCAGCCACCGCTGATAATAACTCCCTTGGAGACTATAGAATCAACCGCCATCCCCCGCCTGTCGTCGTCGTCAAAAACAAACTTAGCGGGTGGATACTGGCCATGATAAGTTCTAACCGGCCAGTGCCGGTCATACAGGTTAAACCGGGGAGATACAGCCACCAGGTCCATGTTGGCCTTATAATACGATTCAACTGTGCCAACGTCTTTCCAGTATTGACTTTCGTTTTCGCCGGTCCGGTTTTCGTCCTCGAACCAGTGCGCCTGCACTCGCTGGTCACTATCAACCATCCGGGGAAGAATATCCATCCCAAAATCATGGTTTGTTTCCGAAGCCCCAAGTTCAGCATCCTCCCGGAGCCGTGAACAAAGCGTTCCGGTCTCAAAACAATATATCCCCATTGAGACCAGGCTCCGGTCGGGATGGTCCGGTATTGTTGCCGGTTTTTCCGGTTTTTCCTGGAAACCTATAACTTCAAAATCTTCGTTAACCTCCAGGACACCGAAGGCCCCCGCTTCTTCCCGGGGAACATCC
The DNA here is from genome assembly GCA_964555265.1 of uncultured bacterium. Classification (GTDB taxonomy): domain Bacteria; phylum T1Sed10-126; class T1Sed10-126; order T1Sed10-126; family T1Sed10-126; genus CAZKRS01. Next base: position 13,673 of record CAZKRS010000003.1, read on the forward strand.
GTCACAGAAATTGTTGCCTGAGCATTGTTTTCCCGGTGATCATCCAGCATTTTCCGGTAATTCATCTTATAAATATGGTCCCCGCCTAACACAAAAACCTGGTCGGGATTCTCGCCCTCAATAGTAAATATGTTCTGATATATAGCATCGGCGGTCCCTTCATACCATTCTTCTTTTATTCTTTTCTGAGGCGGCAAAACCTCAACGAATTCGCCAATCTCCCGGGTAAAAATATTCCAGGCACTGTTTAGATGGCGGGTCAGGGAACTGGATTTGTATTGAGTCAAAACAACAATTTTACGCAGTCCGGAATTCAGGCAGTTAGAAAGCGTGAAATCAATCAAACGGTAGGTTCCCCCGAACGGCACCGCCGGTTTTGCCCGGTGTTCGGTCAACGGATGCAGCCGTGTCCCCCGCCCGCCGGCGAGAATCATCCCCAGTACATTACGCATCATTATCACTCCAGAGTAAATTGTTTATCAATTTTAGAAGGTAATCTTATCAAATAGAAATCGGTTTTAACAGCCTTCAAAAACATAATTTCATCATTACCCCGGAAAATTGTTTCCGGGGGGGGAAGAGATTTTTATAATATAAGGTTAATATCTGTAATAATTCCGTTCTCGAAAAGGAGTATAGATATATGGAACCTTCAATCTGGTTTATAACTCCCGAAGCGCAGCCCCTGGCAAAAACAGGCGGGCTGGGCGACGTTTGCGGCTCACTGCCGGGCGAACTGATCAAGCTCGGGGCGGACGTCTCTCTTGTCATCCCCTGGTATAATTTTATACGGGGCAAAAAAATTGACCATCTAATGGTAAATACCGGGCCGGCCACCCAGGCGATCACCGTGGGCAAAACTAATATTGGAGAAACTCCCGTTTACTTAATCGGTTATCCTCCCTATTTCAACCGGAAAGAACTTTACGGTGAGGGCGGCAAAGCTTACCCCGACAACGACCGCCGGTTTACTCTTTTTTCGAAGGCGGCTCTGACCTGGGCTCGCGCCACCTCGCCGCCGGACATTTTTCACTGCCATGACTGGTTTACAGCCTTAATTCCTCTTTATTTAAAAGCAGACCCGAACCTCCCCGACCGAGCTTCTGTTTTTACCATCCATAATCTTCAATACCAGGGTATATTTCCTCCGGAAAGTTATGAAAACACGGGGCTGGACTGGAAATATTTCCACCCGGAAGGCGTGGAATATTACGGCCAGTTCAACTTCATGAAAGCCGGTTTGAATTACGCCGATAGCCTGACCACCGTCAGCGAAACTTACAGCAAGGAGATTCAAACGGCAGAGTTTGGCGAGGGTCTTCAAGGCGTTCTCCAAAACAGAAGTTCAAATCTGACGGGAATTGTAAACGGTATCGACACCGAAGTCTGGAACCCGGCTACCGATTCATTTTTTACAAGAGAAGAACAATATTCGGCAGATAATCTTGACGGTAAATATCTGCTCAGAGAAAATATGCTGGACAAATATAACCTGGTTCCGGGCAAAAACGGACCACTTTTTGGTATTGTCAGCCGGCTGGTCGATCAGAAAGGTATTGACCTTTTGCTTCAAATCAATGAAGAGCTTATGGAACTGCCGGGGGCCTGGATTATCCTGGGCACCGGCGACAATAAACTGGAAAACGCCCTCAAACAGTGGGAATACCGCTGGTCTGACCGGGTCCACGTCGCCCTGAAATATGACGAAAAACTTGCCCACCGGATAACCGGTGCTGCCGATCTGTACTGTATGCCCAGCCGTTTTGAACCCTGCGGTCTGAACCAGCTTTACAGTCTTCGCTACGGAACCGTCCCCGTGGTCCGGGCCACCGGCGGGCTGGCCGATACAATTGTTGATCCAAACAAGACTGATGATAAATCCGCCTCCACGGGCTTCGTTTTTAGTTCCCCGGAACCCAATTCCCTGTTAGAATGTATAAAACGCTCTGTATCAGTATATAAAGAGGACAGGAAGTTGTTTGCCCGCCTCCAGCAAAACGGCATGAATCGCAATTTTTCCTGGAAATCATCGGCTAAAAAATATCTGGAACTCTACAGGGAGTTAGTTTAAATGGAAAAATCACCTTTACCGGTCCTTCTGCTCTGGCACCTGCACCAGCCACTTTACAGATTTCCCGACCAGGAGGATTTTATCCTCCCCTGGGTTCGTCTGCACACCCTCCGTGAATACCATGATATGGCTGAAATGATTGAAAGACACCCGGACCTTCCGATCACCGTTAATTGGACTCCGGTTCTGCTCCAGCAGATTGAAGAATATACCGAAGACGCCCGGGACCGGATGCAAAAACTGCGAAATTTAAATGCCGGAGATTTGGCCCCCGCCCAGCAATACCGCTTGATTCGCGGCGCTTTTCGCGCCCATCCGGCAACCATGATAGATCCATATCCCCGGTTCCATAAACTCCACCAGAAATGGAAAAAAGCTCGAAAAAAAGCTGATCTGAACCAGGAAATTAACTGGCCCAATAAAGAAATCAGGGATATCCAGATCTGGAGTACCCTTACCTGGTTCGGGTTCTCGGCAGTCAAAAAATATCCCGAAATAAATGAACTGCGTAAAAAAGAAAAAAACTATACGGAAGAAGACAAGGAAACCATCGGCAAAATTGAAAAAGAACTGCTAAATAACTGTATTCCCCGCTGGCAACAGCTGAAAGATAACTCAGCTCTTGAACTCTCCACCACCCCCTACTTCCACCCGATAGGTCCCCTGATCTGCCAGTATTCGGATATTCAAGAAGCCCTGCCCAACGTCCCGAAACCCGAACGTAAAATCCAGTGGACTGAAGACGCCCGCTGGCACCTCGATAAAGCTAAAGAAGCGGCAAAAAAATGGTTTGATCTTGACGAAGTGGGCCTGTGGCCTTCCGAAGGCAGCCTGAGTGAAAAATTTATCCGGGAAATTGAGGAAGCGGGGTTCAAATGGACGGCAACCGACGAAGCGCTGCTGCGCCGACGGCTGGATGCGGAAAATAAAAAAGAGTCTGAAGCTGATATCTACAGGGCTTACTACTGGCGCGATCAACTGCCCGTCTTCTTCCGGGATAATGAAATAAGTGACAGAATCGGTTTTGATTACTCGAAACTTTCGGCCGAAGAAGCCGTGAACGATTTTTTTAATTATCTCCAGAATATAGTTAATATCACTCCCGCCGAAAAACCCGGCCGCGTCCTGCCAATAATCCTGGACGGCGAGAATCCCTGGGAATATTTCCGAGACGCAGGAGAAAAGTTCCTTGACCTCCTCTACAGCCGGCTTAAAGAAACAGAATCAATCCGGCCGGTCACTCCTTCCGGTTTCCTGGAAAACGAAACAAATGTTCCCACCCTTGACCGGATGGCCGCCGGATCCTGGATTAACGGTGATTTTAATATCTGGGGCGGCAGCTCACTTGACGTCCGGGCCTGGGAAATGCTGGCCGAAACCAGGGAAGCACTTAAAAGCTGGGAAAACCTCGGCGAAGAGGAACTAAAAAAATGCTGGCGGGCTATTTATATTGCCCAGGGCAGCGACTGGTTCTGGTGGTATGGTGAGCCTTTCCACTCCGAAGACGATGAATATTTCGATGAAATTTTCCGCAAATGTCTGCTCCATATTTATAAATACGGCGAACACCCCGAACCGTCTTACCTGCATCACCCGCTCCAGAGCTCGGATTCGCCCGGATATGAACCCCCCCGCTTTTTCATCACCCCTGAGATTGACGGTAAAGAAAGCCATTACCGCGAATGGTGGGGCGCGGCAAAAATTACCCCCCGGCTGGAAACAGGCAGTATGGCCCGCAGCGGTGAACGGTTCCAGACTATCCGGCTGGGAAGCAATCAAACAATGCTTTTCGGTAGAATAGATTTTGAAAATTCTCCGCCCCGAAATACCCTCTGCCGGCTTAAATTGAATGGATCGACTTTTATTGTCGGTCCCCTGTCCGAAAATAACGGTTCAGTCTTCTTCGCTGAAAATCACGATGAAGTAGATAATTCCCGCTGGGCTTACGAACGTATATTGGAATGGGCTCTTCCCATCGATTCAACCGGACTGCAGGCCGGAAATTACTGCAAATTCCAGGTTCAGCTTGTCCATAACGATTCCGTTTTTGAACGCTTCCCCGTCCATGAAAGCCTGGTCATCCCCATCCTTGATCAAAAGGCGGCCGCAAGCGAATGGCACGTTTGAAACCGGACCTGGCTTTCGCCCTCCATGCCCATCAACCGGCGGGAAATTTTAACCATGTCTTCGAAAAAATTACTGAAGAATCTTACCTCCCTTTCCTGGAAAAATTTAAACAATACCCCGGAGCCGGTAAAATGGGGTATCACGCCTCGGGGATTCTCTATCAGTGGTGGGAAAAATATAAACCGGAGATGATCGACCTTTTAGGCGAACTTGTGGAGGAAGATCGAATCGAACTGCTTACCGGTGGTTTCTACGAGCCTATCTTGCCGCTGATTCCCCCGGACGACCGGCAGCGACAAATAATAAAACACCGCCAATACCTTGAAGACCGGTTTAATACAACCGCCCGGGGTCTGTGGCTGACAGAACGGGTGTGGATCCCCGAACTGGCTGCGGACCTGGCCGAAGCCGGCCTTGAATACACTATCGTTGACGATTTTCATTTCAAACTGGCCGGCTGGGACGAAGACGAAATTTCAGGCTATTATATCACCGAATATAACAGCAAGAATATCGGTATTTTCCCGATCAGCAAAAAACTGCGTTATCGAATTCCTTTCCATGACGTCCCCCGGCTGAACAGTTTCCTGACCGAATACTCAGCCGGTGAAACACTGACCATGGCTGACGATGCGGAAAAATTTGGCAGCTGGCCCGACACACAGAAATGGATCTATGAGGACGGCTGGGCGGACAGGTTCTTTGAAAGCTGCCGGCAAGGAGAAATCAACCTCTGTTCGCCGGGTCAAATTTTTGAAGGAAAATCGCCGCAGGGACGCTGCTACTTGCCAACGGCCGCTTACGAAGAAATGCTGGAATGGGCAATGCCGGCCGATAATTTGCGGCAATATCAGACCTGGAAAAAAAACCTGGGCGAAGATAATCAAAAGTTCGCCCGGGGGGGTTATTTCCATAACTTTCTTGTCAAATATGAGGAGAGTAACCGTCTCCACAAGAAGATGCAGTGGCTTTCGAAAAATATCAATAAAGATAAAAACAGTGATACTGTTGATGATCTGCTGACTTCCCAGTGCAACGATCCCTACTGGCACGGCGTGTTTGGCGGTCTATGTTTGCCCCACCTGCGGGCGGAAGTCTGGAAGAAACTAACCGCTGCAACGGCAAACTCAACCGTTGGTTCGGCAACTCCGCAGCTGATTGACTACGATTGCGACGGGGCCGAAGAGATTATCTACCGGGACGACTCACAGTTTATAATCATCGACCCTGACAGTGGTGGTGAACTTATAACCTGGGAACTGTTAGAAACCCGGCGGAATCTGCTGGATACCTTGAGCAGACGCTGGGAAGCTTACCTGGAAAAAGAGCCGGAAGATGAACATGACGAAGGAGATGTAAAAACTATTCACCACCGGAAAACAAAAATACCCGCCGGCTGGCTGGAAAACTGGGCCCCCGACCCTGTTGACAGGGCTGGTTTCCAGTTGATTTCAGTAAATGACGCTTTTTCTCCCCGCTCACTTCAGGAAAATAAAAATATTGATTATTTCCTGCACGGAAAACAGACCTCGGAAATTGAAGTTTCCGAGGGCCGGGTTGAACTATTATTCCGCAGCCACGGTTGCCGGATCAATTACAGTTTTGAGAACAACCGGATGAGCTGGCAGGTCCACAACGAAGAGACGCCGGGCTGGTGGGGAGTAATAACCACCATAGGATTACGTTCCCCCGAAAAAGATACCTGTCAGCTTACCGCCGGAAAAGAGCGGCTTGCCCCGGTGGATAAAAAAGAGCTGGAAATTAACTCCCTGGCTATTCATGATAACCTGGCCGGCTATGAACTTGATCTCACCACCGAGAAAAATATAAAATTTATAACCTATCCCGTTGAAACCCTGTCCCGTTCCGAAAAAGAAGCCGAAAAAATATATCAGGGAACAACTCTGTTGTTTTTAACAAATACCAACAAAATCAATCTCACCGCTAACTGGTCGGGAGGAACTTAACCATGCCTGAATTCAGAAAAGACGCAATAACTGATACCTGGGTGATAATCGCCGAAGAACGGGGACAGCGTCCTCATGATTTCGAACCGCCTTTTGAAGCCGGACAAACCGATGAAAAATATTGCCCGTTTGAACCGGGAAACGAAGAGATGACCCCCCCGGAAATCTACGCCCACCGGCCTTCGGGCGGCAAACATACCGACTGGCAGGTTAGAGTTGTTCCCAATAAATATCCGGCCCTGGCTATCGAAGGAGAACTTAACCGGGAAGGCATGGGATTGTTTGACCGGATGAGCGGGATCGGAGCCCACGAAGTGGTTATTGAATCCCCCCATCATAACCGGCACCTGCCCGATTACGACGGCGAACAGATGGATCGGGTTATTAGAGCTTACCAGGATAGAATGAAAGATCTGCGGAAAGACCAGCGATTCAGGTATATCCTTGTCTTCAAAAACCACGGCAAAGAAGCAGGCAGCACACTCGCTCATCCCCACAGCCAGATTATTGCCCTCTCGGTAACACCCAAACGGGTTAAAGAACAGCTTGAAGGGGCGCGGGACCATTACTACAGAAAAAAACGTTGTATATTCTGTGACATAATTAATGATGAACTTCAAAGAGAAGAACGTATTGTCTATGCTGATAACGATTTTGTCGTCTGGTCCCCTTACGCAGCTCGATTCCCGTTCGAAATGTGGGTTTTTCCCCGTAAACACAGCCATGATTTTGCCTCAATATCACCGGAAAACAGGAAAAAGTTCGGGTTGATACTCCAGGATATAGTTGCCAAATTAAACGAGGCCCTGCAGTTCCCCCCCTATAACTATCTGATTAACACTTCTCCCAATCCAAACATACAAAGTTCCCGTCCGGGATATTTTTCAACGATTGAAAAAGATTATCACTGGCACCTGGAAATTATCCCCCGGATTACAAGAGTTGCCGGTTTTGAGTGGGGCACCGGTTTCTATATCAACCCCACCTCTCCGGAAGAAGCAGCCCGCTTCCTGCGGGAAGAAACTACCGCCGGCAGTTTCTGAACCTCGGAACAGCAGTTTATATTTCCGGTCTGAATAAATATCTCCCCGGGCGGCAGTCCAACTTTAGCTGGTAAACGATAAACAGTCGGGTCAGTTTAGTTTCCGGTAGGCCTGCTCATCATACTCGGCAACCATCCGGCTGGAACAGAAAGCGGGTAGAACCGACTTGATTGAGCTGCGCATCATTTCAATCCATCTCTCCGGCACCCCGTCCTTGTTCCGGTCGTAGAAGGTGGGAATAACTTCATCTTCAAGCGTTTGGTAAAGATCAACCGCGTCCTCATGGTCCTGGTGTTCCAGATCATCATAATCCTGTTCACTGCCAAAAATCCAGCCGTTATCGCCGTTATAGCCCTCGGCCCACCAGCCGTCGGAAATACTGAGGTTCAAAACACCGTTGAGAGCGGCTTTCATCCCGCTGGTCCCACTGGCTTCATTAGGCCGGCGGGGTGAGTTCAACCAGATATCAACTCCCTGGACAAGCCGTTCGGCAAGACTCATATCATAATTTTCCAGGAAAATAATGGAACCGTTAATCTCGGGATCGGACATATAATCGTAGATTTCTTTGATCAATCCCTGCCCGTTTTTATCGGCGGGATGAGCTTTGCCGGCAAAAATTATCTGGACCGGCCGCTCGCTGTCCAGCAACATCCGTTTAGCCCGCTCAAAATCTCTGAACAGCAGGTTAGCCCGTTTATAGGTCGCAAACCGGCGGGCAAACCCAATCAGCAAAGCTTCATCATTAATTATATCCTGGATTTTATACAGCTCATCGGGCGCCTGCCCGTGACGTGAACGCTGTTCCCGGAGAATAAACCGGGCGGTTCGTATCAACCGTTCCTTCTGATATTTATGGGCATCCCAGAGACGTTTATTAGAACTTTCATCAAGAGAGCTGGTCATTTTTTTAATATCGTCAGGCCGCCAGGGTGCTTCGGGAGTCCCCAGCAGATCCCGCATATCATACCCCAGCCAGGTCGGCGCGTGAACACCGTTTGTAATCGAAAAAAGTTCCTCCCCCTCCAGCATATCGCCCCACATCTGCCTGGTTACCTCCTCGTGAAGTTTACTGACCCCGTTTGTCCGGCAAGCCGAACGGATTGCAAAAGCTGTCAGGTTAAATTGATCCCTGTCGTCGGTCCCGGATTCTCCCAGTTTTATGAACTCTTCCTCCGAAATACCGGTTTCGGTCCAGTAGTCATCAAAATATTTTTTAACCAGGCTCTTTTCATATCTTTCATGACCCGCTTCCACCGGGGTATGAGTGGTAAAAAGCGTGTTTTCAGTCAGCTCATCAAGAGCTTTTTGCATTGATTTACCGTTATTCAACCGCGAACGGAGACGGTAAGTGGTCAGAAAAACCGAGTGGCCTTCGTTTAAATGCCAGACACCGGGATCAATCCCCAGCTTGTCCAGGGCAATCGCTCCCCCGACCCCCAGGACTATTTCCTGGCAGAGACGACTCTCCCGCTCCCGCACGTAGAGCTGGCCCGTTATTGGCTGAAGTTCGGGAGGATTGCCCGGAAAATCAGAATCCAGCAGCAGGATCGGCAGATGCCCCACCTGGACCTTCCAGACTCTAAGTTTGACCACCGCCGATCTCAGCGGGCAGTCAACTATTAGCGGACGCCCGTTATTGTTCAACACCTGCTGGATGGGAAGCCGTGAAAAATCCATCCGGGGCAGAACATGATGCTGCGTCCCGTCGGCATCTATACACTGTTCAAAATAACCGTGCCTGTATAATAATCCCACTCCGACCAGCGGCAGGCAAAGATCACTGGATGATTTCATGTGATCACCGCTTAAAACTCCCAGCCCACCGCTGTATATAGGCAAACAATCGTGAATCCCGTACTCGGTCGAAAAGTAAGCAACAGGATCTGAATAATCATTTTTTTCCATTTTATCAATCCGGCTCATATACTCGTCAAAATCCTGGATAACCTGGGTATACAGGGCCAAAAACTCCTCGTTGTTTTTGAGCGGATACCAGTGGGGCGGATCCATTTCAATTAAAATTTCAATCGGATTTCGATACCGGGTCCATCTTTCCGGCCCCAGGAAACTGAATAGACGCCGGGCTTCCGGCGACCAGCTCCACCAGAGGTTGTATGCCAGCTCGGGCAGACGGTCAAATACTTCCGGAACGTCAAACCCTATCGGCTGCTGAGCGGAGATATTAAGTTGATCAAATGGTTTTTCAGACATTTATTATCACTCCATAAAATTTTTCTATTATAAGTCCTATATTATACAACAAAAAAAGTAAAAAATGCATTCTTTACGGCAGGCAAAATTCAGGTGTGGATGGTCCGGCTGTAACTGGCAAGAGCAGCCTCATGAATCGCTTCCGAGCGGGTCGGGTGTGCAAATACGCTCCCCATTATTTCGTCGGGCGTGACTTCAATATTTTTACCAAGAACCAGGGTGTGTATGAGTTCCGAAGCCTGCGCCCCGATAATATGTGCCCCCACGAGCTGCCGGTAATCACCGGCAAACACAAGTTTTACAAACCCTTCCGTTTCATCGGTGGCAATCGTCCGCCCCAGGGCCTGAAACGGGAATTTTCCCACCTTAACCTGTTTGTGTTTCTGCAGGGCCGTTTCTTCAGTCAGCCCCACGCTGGCCACCTGCGGATAGGTATAAGTGCAGGCGGGAATTGAACTGTAATCCAGGGGGGTTGAATCTTCACCGAAAGCCATCTGGACCATCTTGACCCCTTCGTGGGAAGCGGCGTGGGCAAACCAGGGGGCTCCAATACAATCACCGGCTGCATATACCCCCTTTAAGCTTGTCTCGTAATTATCATCCACCTCGATCCAACCCCGCTTCCCTGTTTTAATCTTTAAATCCTTATCCAGGACCTCCGAATGATCGGGCTGCACTCCAAGGGCGATAAGAGCCGCTTCGGCTTCATATTCCTCCCGACCGGCAGTTTTTACCTCGACTCTATTATCAACCTGGTTAACTTCTTCAACCGAGGTTGAAGTTTGAATATTTATCCCGGAAGCTTCCAGATGTTTCTGGAGTTCAACTGCAACCTCGGCATCCTCGGCCGGCAGAAGCTGTTTTTCCATTTCCAGGACCGTAACCTCCGTTTCGAATGTGCTGTAGAAATCAGCAAATTCCACCCCGATCGCTCCGCCGCCAACTATTATTAAACTGTCCGGTTTTTCCCGGAGAGAAAGTGCCTCCCGGCTGGTCATTATCCTGTTTTCGTTCGGCTCAATCCCCGGTAATGAGCGGGGTTGAGCTCCGTGAGTTAACAATATTTTCTCGGCCTGGTAGCTGTGGCCGGCATCCGTTTCCACCGTGTTCGGACCAGCCAGACGGGCCTTTTCGTTAATGTAGTCGATATTATTCTTTTTGAATAACCCCCGGATACCCCCGGCCAGTTTGCGGACAACTTTACGACTGTGGGTTATCATCTCCTCCCAGTTTACCCCCACCGATTCAAATTTTATCCCGTATTTATCAGCCTCCCTGGCCTGCCGGTATTTGTCGGCAATATTCAGCAATGTTTTGGTGGGTATACATCCCCAGTTCAAACATACCCCCCCGGGTCGATCCGCAGCGTCAATAACTAACACATCACCGCCCAGCTGGGCTGCACGAATTGCCGCCATGTACCCGGCGGGACCGGCTCCTATCACTATCAAATCTTTCATTTTTTTCATCTCCCGTTAACCTGTTTGGCTCCTGTTCTTGCTTTTTTGATAATATCACGTATAGTTTAAAAAGTAACCATAATTAAACTAAACTCATTAAT
>CAZKRS010000004.1:0-5374 GCA_964555265.1 uncultured bacterium
TGTTTTTATGAAAGGCTATAACCTTAACCTTTTCACCAGCAAAATCAAGGTTATCAAAGATAAAATCATAACCCGTTATTCACCAAAGTTTCTTTGTTGATAGTTTTTACAGGTATACCTTCGGGCAGACCTGACAGAAAATTTTTCCCGTATGAACGACTGTAGCAGCGGGAATCGAGACAGTATATTTTCCCTTTATCCGTGGCTGTTCGAATTAACCGTCCCAGGCCCTGGCGGAACTTCAGAACCGCTTCCGGAAGCATCAACTTTCGGAACGGATTTTTACCTTCTTTTTTAAGTTCGGCAGAACGGGCTTCAACAAGCGGATCATCGGGAACCGGGAAAGGAAGACGCGTTATAACAACCGCCTCAAGATTTTCGCCGGGGACATCCACTCCCTCCCAGAAAGTTCCCGTCCCAAACAGCACCGACTCGGGAGTTCGGACCATTTTTTCCAGCAGCAGAGTGCGGCCTTCTTTTTCGCCGTGAACCAGCAGGGGATACTTAAAATCATCCCGGCAGCGTCTTTTTAACTCGTTCAGGGTCCGAAATGAGTTGAATAATACCAGACTTCGCCCCGAATGCCGCCGGCAGATCGAACGGATCGATTTTTCAAGATAGTCATAAAAACTTTTGTTTTTAGCCGGAAACGGACCATCTTCCACCAGGATGAATTCCGCCTGGCTGCTGTAATCGAAAGGAGTTTCGAGGGAAAGCTGGTAGCAACCACCGCTTAAACCGGTTTTATTTTTGATAAAATCAAAATCACCGTCCACTGTAAGGGTAGCGGAGGTAAGAGTTGTACTTCGGCATTTGCTGGTTAATATCTCCCCCAGCAGCCGGTCGCAGTGCAGAGGAGTTGATTTCATCGTTTTGGTTTCCCCGCTTTTTTCGATCCAGCGCACAAATTCTTCGCCCCCGGCAAAAAAGAATTTGAAATTATCCCGCAGCTCCGCCAGATGCTGACGGCGGTGGTTAACCTCCCCGGCAAGCGGTTTGTTCTCCTCCCCTATTTCTTCTTCCAGGCGAAGTAAACCTCCCACCCAGTAGTTTAACCTTTCAATTAATTTTTCCGGTCGGGAGCGCTCTTTTAGAGCTCCCAGAACCTCCGGCCGGCCATAAAATTTAAACGGCCAGCTTTTAGTTTCAACCGCCGACCAGAATTCTTCCCAGGTAGCGCTAAACTGATCGATGTTTTTATCCCAGTTTTTAAAAAATTCCCGGCTTTTTTCTGAAAATAAATTTTGCGAGCGGGCAAGCTGCTTATAAAACCTGGTGGAACTGTTCATCCTTTTCTTCCAGTAAGCCCACTGCCAGTCAGGAATTTCAAAACCAAACACATGTTCGGCCATTCCCGGCAGGTGGTGGGCTTCGTCAATAATTACCTCTTCCGCCGGAAGTTCCTCCAGTTGATCGTAATGGGCCAAAAAGAGGGCGTGATTAGTTATGACTATATCGGCATCCCGGGCCCGGCGCCAGGCTTCGCTTACAAAACAGCGTTCGTAAAAAGGACAATCACCATAGAGACGGGTGGTTGGCAGAGCTCTTATCTTTTCTCCGAAAGGCTGGTGACCGAAACGATCAAGATCACCCGAGTTGTCCTGGATGGCTTTGTAGATTAATTTAACCAGTGATTCGGCTTCCTGACGGGTGAACTTATCTCTTCGGACCACCCGAACTAATTTTCTCAGACAGAGGTAATTAGCCATCCCCTTGAGAACAGCCACCTCAAGCTGCTCGTCCAATTTCTGGTTTAACCGGGGCAGGTCCTGGTTGATCAATTGATCCTGGAGCGTCTTGGTATGTGTGGTTATTAATATCTTACGACCGGTTTTCTGATGCCATTCAAGGGCCGCGGAAAGATAAGCCATCCCTTTGCCGGTCCCGGTTGCCGCTTCAACAATCACGGGCCGGCCCCGGTTGAAACCCCTGAGGACCAGGCGTGCCATCTTCTCCTGGGCCTCCCGGTAATCATATCCCAGGTCCTGGAGACAATGATCTTCCCCCACCCACTTTTCCAGGCGGGAAAGCTCCGCTTCTTGTGGTTTTTTCTCCACCTTGCCCAGCCCTCCCGGGGGCTTCACACGGGGAATTTTTTTGAATAAATTTTCCCCCTCCAGAAACTGTCCTTCCTTTTTCCTGCTCTCCAGGATTTGTTCGAATTTTTCAACGGCGGGATGATTCGCTTTATGAAGAATATTTATGAAATATTCAACCAGTGAAAGAGGCAAATCGGGGGCATTATTAAGAATTTTTTTCATCGTTTAAACCTAACAGGAAAAGGGTTAACTATTTTTCAGGTGGAACGGAGCGTATTTTGCAATTTCAGCAGGACAACGTTCGAAATAAAAACAGAACTGTAAGTTCCCGCAATTACTCCAATCAGGAGGGTAAGAGCAAAGTTATTCAGGGCCACTCCCCCGTAAAGATACAAAAACAAAACCGCAATGAATGTCGTGAGCGAAGTAACTATTGTCCGGTTCAATACTTCATACACGCTCCGGTTGATTACTTCATACCAGTTTGCTTTATATCCCATAAGTGTTTTGTTCTCCCGGACACGATCAAAGTTAACTATAGTGTCGTTCAGAGAATAACCAATAACCGTCAGGATAGCCGCTACAACCGGAACATCAAACTGGACCCCAAGTAAAGTTATCAATCCCACCGTGAGAGTAATATCATGCAAAATAGCGGCAATAGCTCCCAGGGAATAAGTCAACTCAAACCGGATGTACAGGTAAGCCAGGATCCCAAACAGTGAAATAAAAATAGCCATAACCGCCTGGCCGATCAGATCGGCTCCAATAGCCGGGCTAATCATTTCACTGCTCATGGCCACAAAAGGAGAAAGATAAAACTCCTCCAGGGCCGGCCGATAAAGCTGTTCAAGGGCCGGGGTTTGCAGAACCTGGGCGGGGGACCTGAACAACCCCAGGGAATTGCGCCTGTCTACTATCTGTTCTGCCACTGATTCATAACGTCCTTCAAAAAACTCTTCAAACATTATTTCTTCGAAATTTCCCGGGGTAACTTCCGTTCGCAGGTTAAGACGGGCATCTCCTGCTTCCAGGGAAAAAACTTCCCAGAACGAGTTGGAAGGAATTCTAAACTTTTCCAGCAGCGGCTCAATATCCCCGGGAGCGTTTAAACTTTCTTCTTCCAGCATTCTTTCAAACTCACCGGTAATCCCGGCCAGCTGCCGGTCAACCAGCCACTGTCTGATTTCCGAAACACCGGCCCAGTTCAAATCAATTTTATCCTCCGCTTCATACATTCTCCGGAGATGACGGGTAATTTCTGCCAGAACATAATCGTTTACCAGGCTTTCCACCCGGCTCCGGATCGTGGATCGACCATCTACTGTGAGATCTATCCGGTCATCCTCAGTTGCAAATCCAAAATTATCCCGCAGAGCTTCCCCGGGAACAAAATATTCCTCCTGCAATGCACCAAGTTCTTCAAATATTCCCTCCTCGCCAGCCCTGCCGGCGTCGTATAGCCGTTCTGTCAGCCGCTCTACCACTTCCTGCCCCCGGGCTGTCATCATCAGGCCGCGGGGAGTACCGTCGATTTCAAAAGTATTTATCTGAATCTCTGTTCCCAGCTCATCAAAATGGTCCCGGATTCCCCCGACGTGTTCGGCTTCAATCGGCCGGCTGTACTCGAGCATAATCCTGAACCCGCCCGTGAACTCTATTCCATAGAGCAAGCCCCCCCGGTAGATGAAACCAAACAGGGCAATTAAAATAATAATCGCCGAAAAAATAAGAGCTTGCTTACGATATTTAAGTAATTGTTGCCAGTCCATGTTATCTATTTCCTCCGTATTTGCCCCAGCCCAGGTGGATGGTATTTACTTCCCGGCGCAGGGTGGCAACCGCAAATAAAAATTTACCAATAAACAAAGCGGAAAAAAGGCTGGATATTATTCCAAGGATAAGAGTAACCGCAAAACCCCGGATGGGCCCCGTCCCGAACCAGTAAAGAGCTACGGCGGTAATTATTGTGGTTACCTGAGCGTCAATTATAGCCGTAAAAGCGTTGTCAAAACCATCGTTTACCGCTGTCCTGACCGGTTTGCCTTCTCTCAATTCCTCCTTGACTCTCTCAAAAACAATGACATTAGCATCAACCGCCATTCCGATGGTAAGAATAATCCCGGCAATCCCGGGGAGGGTTAAGGTTGCTTCAAAACCGGCCAGGCCGGCCATCAAAAACAGCATGGTTAGAGCCAGGGTAACATTTGCTACCAGACCGGCAAATAAATAATACCCGGCCATGAACAGCAACACAGCTACAAGAGCAAAAAGGGCGGCATACAGGCCACTGCGAATAGAATCCTCACCGAGAGAAGGACCCACGGTTCGATGTTCGATTTCCTCCAGAGGGGCCGGAAGAGCACCGGCCCTGAGCATCAAAGCAAGATCCCGGGCTTCCTGGTCGGTAAACCGGCCGGTAATTATCCCCTCTCCACCATGAATAGGAGTTTGAATATTGGGAGCCGAAATTATTTCTCCGTCAAGAACTATAGCCAGCTGCCGGCCAACGTTCTGCTGGGTTATCTCCCCGAAAAGCTGGCCCCCTTCACTATCAAAATTGAATCCGACGGCAGGGCGGCCCCGTTCATCAAACTGGAACCGGGCATCACGCAGATGTTCACCGGTAAGCTCGGGTTCCGCCGAGACTACCAGTTCCCCTACCCCTTCCTCGGCATGGGGCAGAATCTCGTATTCAGGATACAGTCCCGCTTCCACCTCCTGGGCATTTATCCCCTCACCTACCAGTCTGAATTCCAGCAGGGCCATCTGACCAATTATTTCTTTGGCCCGCTCGGGTTCCCTGATTCCCGGCAGAGCGACAATAATCCGGTTACGGCCCGTAAGTTGGATCTCTGGTTCTCTAACTCCGAACTGGTCTATTCGCCTGTTGATAATCTCCAGGGCCTGGCGAGCCGCCTGGGATTCACTGAGGTGACCCGGCAGCCGGTCGCGATCCACCTGGTAAACCAGGTACATACCCCCCTGTAGGTCCAAACCCAGGTGGAGATTTTCCGACACCGGATACAGAACGGCCACAGCAACTAGCACAGCAATAATTATAACCAGTGATTTCCAGCGCAAACCTTGTTCCATAATAAGCTCCATTTATAATCAAAAGTAGATTTTACAGGGCCAGGTCCGAAAAATTGTGTAAAAAAACTCTTGTTCTCATTCTTTTTGCAAGCGAAACTTCCTGTCTCGCAAAAGGCTTATATACCGAACAAAAGCTATTTTTACACAATAAAATGGACTTAATCTTTTCCAGCCCGTAAGGGGACCAATATTAAACCACATTCCAAACAATTTGGTCAAGTCTCCCCTTCTAATTACGG
>CAZKRS010000004.1:5474-10099 GCA_964555265.1 uncultured bacterium
CCAATATTAAACCACATTCCAAACAATTTGGTCAAGTCTCCCCTTCTAATTACGGTAAACTCAAACAGCTTCTTCCCGAAGTCGACGCGACAGATCAATCACAAGCCCGATCTCTCCGCTTCCGAATCCGGTTTCTTTAGCAATACGTTCCCCAGGTAAACCCCGGGAATAATAAAGCCTCAATACCTCCCGGTACCGGGGATCAATCCCAATTTTTTCAAGTTTTTCATCGTCATATTTCCAGACTGGTCGGCTTTGCCGGCGATTTGCAGAAAATTTTTCCCGCGAACCACCGCTGGCGACGGCGCCACTGTTCTGTCTTTTTTTCAGAGCGGAATGACGGGTAAAATGTTCCTGGAAATATTGGTTGGCACTGGCCGTCGTCGAATCATAGTAAACTTTCACTTTACGAGGCCGACGTTTCCACCAGATTATTAACAATAGAAAAAGAAACAATCCCGCTCCCAGTATATATTCCCAGTTCATAAAAGAACTGTCCGGGGCAGACGGACCGCTCATTTCGGCGGCGGCTATTAACGGTTCCGGCCCGGTATCAAAGGCTGTTTCACCAAAAATATTATCCGCCGGCGGGGAAGTAGTGACAATTTCAGCAGTTGGAAAATATTCATCCACAAGCGGCGCTAAAAACGGCTCCTCCGGCGGCTGTTCTTCTTCAATTTCAACCGGCTCATCTTCCTCTTCGGCCGCCGGTTCAATACTTTCTTCCACTGTTTTTTCCGGTTCACCAGTTTCTTCGGGCGGGGTGGATGCTGTTTCTTCAACCGTAACTTCATCCTCCGGCTGAACTGTTGCTTCGCCTGTATCGGCTGCAGTTTCAGTTTCCAGTTCCTCCGGTTCGGTTGACTCAGTTTTATCTTCTCCCGGAATTTCGGGCGGGGTATCAGCTTCCTCCGGCTCCGTTTCTACGGCAGTGTCCATTTCCGGCTCCGGTTCAGTGTCTGTTTCTGGTTCTGGTACCGGATCGGGCCGGGGGGGAGTATCTTCCCTTTCGGTCTCAGTTTCTTCCAGATTACGCAACCGGTAAAAAGGAGACTCACTGGCCTCGACCGCCGGGCTAAAAATAAATATGAACATTACCGCCAGCAAAATAATACGATTCCCCTCTACTTTTTTCACCGGCGTATTCTGGCCTCCCTGATTCTTGAACTCAGCGGCTCCAGCTCCAGCAGGTCGCCGAAAGGATTTTCTTCATAATCACTGTCCAGTTCCCGGCAGAGGTTCCAGGCCGAAAGTGCTTTATCAAACTCACCCAGCCGGTAATGAATCAAACCGAGAGTATCGTGAAAAAAGACAACTGTAGGTTCAATTTCAATTGCTTCATCCACAGCCCGGCGAGCAAGTGTAAGCCTGCCGATTCCCAGGTAAGCAACGCCCATGTTATGGTAAGCATTACTGGCCTCCCAGTCAGTGGCCAGAACGTTTTGATACTGGGAAACTGCACTGCGCAGACGTTCAATACCTCTTTCGTCATGGCCCTGGCGCAAGGAAAATAGTCCCCGGTTCAAAAAAGAGTTGGCCAGCATGAAACGGGTCCGTGGGGTTTCATATCCCAGGTCTATAGCCCGCCTGAAATTATCCGCTGATTCCCAGTTATCATCATCCTCACGCAGGTAATCCTCTTCCCGGAACAGAGCCAGGCCTCGATAAAAATAAAACTCACCCTCGGAAGGATTAATTTGCAATGCCCGTTCAAATCTGCTGAGGGCATCCAGCAACTCTCCTTTTTCCAGACTCATTCGACCAAGATAATAATGTATCCGGTCGGACCGTGGCCGCTGTTCCCGGGCTCTTAAAAAATACTTTCGTGCATCTTCAAACTCCTCCAGCCGGAAATATACCAGCCCAAGCCGGTATAGATAATCAAAATTACGGGGTTCAACCTCTACAAGTTCCCTGTATTGCCGGGAGGCTTCCTGCCAATCCTCCAGGTCAAATGAAAGTTCCGCCAGCCGTTCGCGGACGGTTCT
Organism: uncultured bacterium; assembly: GCA_964555265.1. GTDB lineage: Bacteria > T1Sed10-126 > T1Sed10-126 > T1Sed10-126 > T1Sed10-126 > CAZKRS01. The sequence continues at coordinate 7,463 of CAZKRS010000004.1, forward strand.
ATAGCCGGGATCACGCTCCAGGGCCTCCCGGTAGGCTTCTTTTGCCGAATGGTAATTACCTTCTCTCCGGTGGACATTACCCAGGAAAAAATAAGGCCTGGCCTGCGTGGTATCGGCATCTATGGCAGCCTGAAAATATAAACCGGCTTCTTCAAGCTCACCCCGGTAATAATGACGCAAACCACGTTCAAATTCTCCCCCGTTAGCCGCACTGCAAAGAACCGGAATCAATAAAATAGAAAGGATGAATAAAACTTTTTTATTCTTCATCTTCCTCGCCTTTTACGGTCATGATTGACCCCTTGTTGAAAGTGAGTTTAATATCTCGGGCAACTTTAACTTTAACGGTGTTGTCGGATATGGAAGTTACCTGGCCATGGAGTCCTCCGGCGGTAACCACACGCTGACCCTCGCGCAGGTTATTTATCATCTCCTGGCGCTGCTGTTGCTGCTGTTTCTGGGGACGTATTACTAAAAAATAAAAAATCCCCACTATCAACGCCATCATTACAACAACGGAAAGAATTCCACCGCCTTCTCCTTCGGCGCCGCCCGCCATTGCCAGCGGAAAAATACTGCCAGCATAATTTAATAAAAACATAAAATCATCTCCTATGATTCAAGCTGAATTTAATCCAATTATTACTATATCATGTAATCACCCTATAACTTAAGGTAAAAATTTATTTATCACTTCAAGCAGCTTCTAACAGGTTGACTCGGGCCATGTCCAAAAAATTGTGTAAAAAAACTCTTGTTCTCATTCTAATAGACATCCTGTCTATTCCGAGGCAAGCCTTTTGCAAGCGAAACTTCCTGTTTCGCAAAAGGCTTATATACCGAACAAAAGCCATTTTTACACAATAAAATGGACTTAATCTTGACTCGCAGCGGACAAACACGTATAGTAGCCAGCAAAAATAATAAAATATCAGGAGGTAATTTTTTGATGAACTCGCCTGACATTGAGCTTGTCCGGAAACGTTTCGGAGAAAATCCGCTGCTTTTTGAACTGATACCGCCGGAAATTGATGCCCCGGAAAAAACCGTTCAAAACCGTCATGATAAACTGCAAAAACTGTTCTCCCGGGTGGAGGTCAGCGGTATCAACATTCCCGAGATCCGGGAGGAAAGTGCAAAAGACGATGATGGCAAAAGACGTAGTGATTTTAAACCGCGGGTTGCTCCCCGGAAATACGTTCGAAAATTACGGGAGAAATTTGACACCAATTTTGTGATCTGCCGGGTGGTTGTTCTCCTGCCGGCCGCCCGGCAGGAAGATTGGCTGCTGGAAACCAGCAAAGATTACAATATCAGCAATATTGTCCTTGTGGGCGGCGAAAAAGAAGCTGAAGCTTACGACGGTTTGTCTGTTCCGGAAGGTAATCGTTTAATCAAACAACAACTGAACCGGGGAAAGACTGAATACGGGGAGAAAAATATTTCCCCCACAAATTACCTGGTCGGAAATATAAGTATCGCCTCCCGCCGGCTGGATACCCTGGACGAACCGGAGCGGATCACTTATAAAATAAAACACGGGGCAGATTTTTTCTACACCCAGATAATTGAAGAACCAGACTCGCCAATCAAACTTCTTGAAGATCTATCCCCGAAACTGAAAGAAGAAAATATTGATCCGCCATTTTTCTTCTGGAGTTTTGCCCCCATCGCCAGTCAGAAAGACGTCGATTTCATGCGCTGGCTGGGTGTTAAAATCCCCAAAAAAGTTGAAGATAGAATCTTGACCAGTCCGGAGCCGGCGGAAGAATCCCGACGCTGGAACCTGGAAATTTTCGAAAAACTCAAGCAGGCTAATCAAAAACTACCGGTCAGCTGTCCTCTCGGTGTAAATATAAGTTTCATGGGCGATAGAAACTTTGACAATGCCGTGAAACTTGCCGAATCTTTCAAAAATAACTTCTGACCGTTTCAAAGACCTAATTCACCGGTTTATAAAAAAACTCCGGTCCGGTTTTTCTATTGACCGCGCAGGTGTGTTTTTGCCATTCGGGCTTCTTTTCCGGGTAGTCCTCCCGGTAGTGGGCTCCCCGGCTTTCTTCACGCCTGCTGGCTCCCTCAATAAGTAGAACTGCCAGGTGCATCATGTTGATTAATTCTATCTCTCCCCGGGTAATCGCCGGATAAGCTTCAATCATCTCCAGCCAGTCCAGGAGCTGTTTTCTGGCTTTCTCAAGCTGCCGGCCGGATCTCAGGATACCTACTTTGCGCCAGAGCAAACTTTGCAGTGAATGACGCAGATCTTTAAAATCAAGTTCCACTTCCTTTTTGAATCCTCCCGATTGAACTTTAATTTTCTTGATTTCCAGGAAATTATCTCCTGCGTGGCCGCCGGCCCGGTTCCCCATCACCAGACCTTCAAGAAGGGAATTTGAAGCAAGCCTGTTCGCCCCGTGAACTCCCGTTGAAGCGACCTCTCCCGCACAGTATATATTTTCAAAATCAGTCCGACCGGATATATCCGATTTAATACCTCCCATGAAATAGTGGGCACAGGGGCGAACCGGAACTGGGTCGGCGGTAATATCAATTCCGTAACGGGAGCAAACCTCTTTTATCGTCGGATAACCTGCGGCTAATGTTTCAGGATCAAGATGAGAAACGTCCAGGTAAACA
>CAZKRS010000004.1:10109-24062 GCA_964555265.1 uncultured bacterium
TATCAGTCTGAATCATCCGTCTTAAAATTCCACGGCTGACAACATCCCGGGGTGCCAGTTCCCCCATGGGATGGATCTCATCCATAAATCTTTCCCCGTCGATATCGAGCAATTTCCCGCCTTCTCCCCGCAGCGCTTCCGTAATCAAAAAACGGGGCGCTCCGGCCCGGTACAGGACGGTGGGATGAAACTGAACAAACTCCAGATCCTGCAGGGCCAGCCCCGCTCGGCAGGTGGCAGCCATACCGTCGCCGGTAACCACTTCATGGTTTGTGGTCTCCCGGTAAAGCTGCCCGGCGCCACCGGTGGCCACAATAACTGCTCCGGTCCAGAATATTTTCTTTTCGTTTCCCTCTAAAACCACTATCCCGCAAACCCTGTCTTCTTCCGTCAAAAAATCCGTCAGGACGACGTTCTCCCTGACGTTAATATTTTCATGGGCCTGAACTTCAGCCACCAGGACATCCTCTATCGCCGCCCCGGTGGCATCCCCACGGGCATGAACAACTCGTTCCCGGGAATGGCCGCCTTCCCGGGAAAAATCCAGCTCGCCTGCTGTTCGATCAAAATCATTGCTTAACTTGACCAGTTTTCTGACAAGTTCCGGTCCCTCCCGCACTAATCTTTCCACCGCTTCTTTTTCACAAAGACCATCCCCCGCCTCCAGGGTATCCTCCAGGTGTTCCTCAAAACTATCCTCATCCTGGAGGACGGCGGCTATTCCGCCCTGGGCTTTCCGGGTGTTGGAACTTTTAATTTCTCCCTTTGTGATCAGGGTTACTTCGGAATTATCAGCCGCCCTCAGGGCGGCGGTGAGCCCCCCCACACCTGTCCCCACGACAAGAACTTCAGATTCTTCAGCCGGCAACTTGGCGCTGTCAAAAGCAGTTATATAACGGGGATATCTACACTTCATCGTGGGGGAAGTTCATACTGCGTTCAAGTTTGCTTATCCTCTCCTCCAGTTCTTCAATTTTTTCGCCCCGCGGAACTTCCAGGCGGTCAAGTGTCTTCCGGACAACTCCGGCAATACGTTTTTCCACTTCCTGCAGGGAATCACGGGTCCCTTCGTCAATCTTTTTATACCAACCAGGAGCCTGCTCGACGGTTAATTTGCCTTCTTCAACCATCCGGTCAAACCACTCTTTCACGTTACGTTCCAGTGATCCAACCCCGGTGGTCATCTCTTCGCCAAGCTCGCCCAGGACCCCGCCAAGTTCACTGAGAATATTTTCCACGGTCCCCGGCGAACGGAGGATTTTTACCAGCGCTTCCGCGGTAATCTCCTCCCCGGTTTGCTCGGACTCTACCGTAAGATCTTCCCCCCGCCGGATCTTTCTAATAAGCCGGGCCGGCGGAATCTCTTCTCTTGAATCAGGATCAATGAATTTTTCATCTTCAGTCATCAATACACGCATGGCAACCACTCCTCTTTAAATAGTTTTAAAATCTTCTTGATCGAAAAATACTTATTACCAGTATTAATCCAAACACCCCGGCAACCACAAACCCGGTGACCCCCAGGATGGGGAAACCGTATAATTCTGGTCCCCGCCCGCTGGCCACAAGCAAAGAAGAACCAATAATCAGACCCGAGAGAATCATTGCCAGGGCTATCCGGTTGCTGTCTTTACGAAGTTCGGTGGCCATCGCCTCCAGCCCCCTGTGTTCGAACTCCACCCTCAAGTTACCTTTTTCCACCCGCCTGAACAGTGCATGCAGATTCTCGGGCAAATCACGGATAAATTTAAGCATATCAAAAGCAAGCCCCGGGGCTTCCTCAGATAACCTCTGGATGCCCCGGTAACGCTTGACCAGTTTTTCCAGGTAGGGGCGGGCAACTTCCGAAAGTTCAAACCCCGGATCTAATTTTTCAGCCACCGATTCCATGGTGATGACAGTCTTCACCAGCATATAAAATTCGGGTGGAAAATTAACATCATATTTGTTAAGAAACTGATTTAAATCGCCAAATATATCCTCGGCTGAAATCTGGCGGATGGGGACTTCAAAATATTTATCAATCAGGGTAAGCAGGTGACGACGAATTTCATTGTTTGCAACCTCATGATCCATAAATCCCAGCCTACCCAGCACTTTGATTGCCCCCCTGGTATCTCGCTTATCAACTGAAACCAGGAAAGCCGCCAGTTCTTCCATCAATTCATGATCAAGCCGGCCAACAATCCCAAAATCAACCAGGGCCAGCTCACCAGCCGGTGTTACCATGATATTGCCGGGATGAGGATCGGCGTGGAAAAATCCATCCTCAAAAATCTGTTTGAAAACTACTTCAGTTCCAATCCGGGCAATTTTTTCCCCGGGACAGGGGAGTTTCTTCTTTCCCTCGAAACAGGTGGAAAGTGTTACTCCCTCTATTGATTCCATTATCAGCACATTATCGCCGGTATATTCCCAGAACACACCGGGTATTTTTACCTCGTCTATTTCCCGGAAGTTTTTTTGAAAACGGTGTATATTTATCGCTTCGTTAATAAAATTTAATTCCTGGTTTATACTGGAAGCAAATTCATCCACCAATCCGGTGGGGTTATAACGGCGAGCATCTTCAAGATATTTTTCCATCAATTCCGCCAGGTATCTCATAAGCTGGATATCCCGCTGGATTTTATCTTCTATACCTTGACGCTGGATTTTAATTATTACCGCTTGTCCGTCCTTCAATACGGCCCGGTGAGCCTGGGCCAGAGACGCGCTCCCCCGGGGCGATTTTTCAATTTCTGAAAAAACACGATCCCATTTCTGCCCGAGTTCTGCTTCCAGAATAACCCGGGCCTCCGGCCAGTCCATCGGCTGAACGTCGGATTGCAGTTTTTCCAGTTCAACAGCCACCTCGGGCGGTAAAACGTCAGTCCGCAGAGAAAGAAGCTGTCCAAATTTAACGAAGGTGGGACCCAGCTCTTCAAAAACTTCTTTCAATCGCTTCCCGGGGGGGAGCTGCGGTTCCTCAGGTTCAATACGTTTAAAAAGTTTGTCGCCAAAGGGAAGATAATCGTCCAGGTTAAGCCGGCGAATATAGTGTCCATATCCATGTTTTATCAGGAGCCGGACTATTTCGCGCAGTCGCTGCATATCACCAATTTTTTGCTGAATACCCAACAGGTCAAAATCCACTGTCAATCACCTGCTTCAGCAAGTCTGGCTTCAACTTTCCCAACATCTTCCGGACGGTCAATACCAACCGTGGGTTTTTCCAGGTCCACCAGCAAAATGCCATCCCCGTTTTCCAGGACTCGCAGCTGTTCGAGGGACTCGGCCTTTTCCAGAGGAGTCGGAGCCCGGGAAGTATATTTAAGCAAGTAACTGTGCCGGTAAATATATATCCCCACGTGCTGATAGATCGGCACATTTTCCTCCCGACAATAAGGCAGTCGAGATCGACTGAAATAAAGGGCCCGGTCAAATTTATCCGCCACCACCTTGACCACGTCGGGGTTTTTTACCTCCTCAGCCGGACACGGGGCCCGGTAGGTCACCACCGGTTGGGCCGGGTTATCAATCATCCGCTGAATCCCCCGGTCAAGATCCTCGCCTTTTATCAGCGGTTCATCTCCCTGGAGGTTAACCACGATATCCGCCTCAATATTACGGGCAACGGCCGCTATACGATCACTCCCCGAGGAATGCGCGGAGGAAGTCATAACTCCCCGGGCGGAAGTTTCCTCCACTGCACTCATGATTCTCTCGTCGTCGGTGGCTACAATAACCTGCTCAATTTTTTCGGCTTCCCCGGCCCGTTTAACCACGTGGTGGATCAGCGGTCGGCCCCCAACTTCAGCCAGCGGTTTACCCGGAAATCTTTTTGAACCGTAGCGAGCGGGGATGATCGCCACCACCCGGCAATCTTCTGTCATTCTTCCTTCACCTGTGTTTTACAGATCTGTTTGATAATTTCCGAAGTTGACCGGCCCTCAACAAGTTCAACCCGGTAGATCTCTCCCCCTTTTGCCTCCACGTAATCGGCTCCCACTATCTCTTCTTTTTTATAGTCAGCTCCTTTAACAAGAACATCGGGAGTTAACACTTTGATCAGCTCTGCCGGTGTATCTTCTGAAAATATTACCACGTCATCCACATGGTCTACGGCATCAATAATACTTGCTCTTTCCTTTTCTGGCAGCACGGGTCGCCCCGGCCCTTTCAGGCGACAAACAGAATCATCGCTGTTCACACCAACTATAAGGTAATTACCCTGCCGGCGGGCTTCATCAAAAAGTTGAATATGGCCGCCGTGAATAAGATCAAAACAACCGTTGGTAAACACTATTTTCTGGCCGGATTTTCTCAGGCGACTGCATTTTTCTTCGGCTAACTGTCGGTTAATTACCGTCATTTTTTAGAACCTCCTTTATTTCCTCCGGACTAACCGCCGTCGTTCCCATCCGGGCCACAACAAGACCGGCGGCCAGGTTGGCAATCTTAATTATTTCTTTCCGGTCGGCTTTAAGAGCCTCCCCCAGGGTAACTATCGCCGCCACGGCATCTCCCGCTCCCGTAACATCGTATACTTCCCGGGCTCTGGTATCGATATGATAGGGGGCTTCACCCTCAAAAAGAGTCATGCCCCCGGCTCCCTGGGTAACAAGAAGCGCCTCCAGATCCAGCGTTTTTCTGGCCCTGGAGGCCAGTTGAATCACAGGTTCGGTTTCAAATTCCTTGTGTCCCATCCCTTCCCGTAACTCCCGCTCGTTGGGAGTCAAAATCGTAGCCCCTCCGTAACAGGTAAAATGCGAAGCATGAGGATCAACCACAACGGGTAAATCAAGTTCTCCCAGTAACTTCAGCCAGAAGGGCAAGGTTTCCGTTGAAAAAACCCCTTTGCCGTAATCTGATAATAAGACAGCATCAAATCGGGACAATATTTTTTGGAGATTCTTCTTATCCAGTGATTCTTCTTTTACCGGGCGACGAACTTCATCGTCCACACGGACCACGTGCTGGGTTTCAGCAATTACTCTCGACTTTACCGTCGTGGGTAAATTTTCTTCGTTAGGCAGAGGTTCATAAGCTATGTCCCGTTCATTCAGAATATCCTTGACCTGCTCAGCTGCCCGATCCTTTCCCAGCCGGCCAACAAGTGTAACCGGAGCTTCCAGGGCAGCTATTGCCTGGGCCGTGTTAGCTGCACCGCCCAGGCGATCATCTTTTTTGTCCACTCTGACGACCGGAACCGGCGCTTCCGGACTTATTCGCGAGACTTCGCCCCAGGTATAACGATCAAGAATAATATCGCCGATAACCGCCACCTTCGCCCGGGAAAAGCTGTTCAGTAACTGCTCTTTCAATTTATTTCACCCTGATTCAAAATTTATTTCTGTTTTTTTAATTCTCTCAAAATCATTTTAACCACCCTTACCGGGTAACTGTCTCCGGCCAGGTAAGCAAGTCCAAAATAAAGCATGGCCCCGCCGGCGCTGCCCAGGATAACCTTTGAAAGTTCGGATAAGGGGCTGAACACCAGGGGAACCAGTGCCGTTCCCATCAAAATAGAAATCAATAAATATTTCCCAATATGTTTCCAGGGAAACAACGAAACCTCCGGCAAATAACGTTTCAACCGGCGGCGTAACACGTACATTTGAACCCAGACGGCTATGCTACCGGCAGTTGTAAGTCCCGCCACCCGGTAAGCATCAACCGGCCAGCTCCAGACAAAAATGACGTCGCCAATTGCATTTATTAACAGAGCAATCGCCGCCGCTATAACCGGTCCTCTCGTATCTTCAAAAGAATAACATATTGAAATGAATATTCTTATTCCTCCATACGCAAACAATCCAAGTAAAGCAAAAACAAGAACTGCAAAAGTCACGTTCTGATCCTGGAAGCTAAATTCACCGCTTCTGAACAGAAGCCCGATCAGAGGGTGGCCGATCAACCACAGCCCCACGGCGGATGGAATCATTAAAAAAGACATCATCCGCAACGAATCACGGGCAGTATCCACCACCTTCCCCATCTCCTGCCGGGAAACATGCCGGGAAGAAGTGGGCAATACCACGGTTCCCACGGCTATCCCGACCAGGGCAAAAGGAAACTGGAACAACCTGTTGGAAAAATATAAGTAAGAAATATTTCCGGGAGCCAAAAAAGAAGCTACCATTTTATCCACCAGGATTATTAACTGGGAAATTGCCAGTCCAAAAGCCATTGGTCCCATCATTTTTATAATCCTGTACAACCCGGGAACATTCCAATCAGCCAGCCAGCGCAGATGCAACCCGTCGGAACGCAGAGCAAGCCATTGAATTAAAAACTGCAGAAAACCTCCCACCAGGACACCTACGGCCAGGGCCCATACCTGTTTAGTCGGTTCAGCTCCCAACCGGCGAGCCAGTCCCCATATTGAAGCAATTAAAGCTAAATTAAGCAGGGCGGGGGCAAAAGCCGAAGGGGCGTACCGCTGGTGGGCATGCAGCAGGCCCATCACTACAGCGGCCGCACTCATCATCAACAAAAATGGAAACATAACCCGGGTAAGACTGACAGCAAGCGGAAACTCAGCCGTCCCCCAGAAACCGGGGGCTATAATTGCTACCAGGTAATTGGAAAAAATTATTCCCAGCCCCACTACTCCTCCCACCAGCAGTATAGCCCAGGTAAAAGCTGCGTGGGCGAGCTTTTCAGCCGCAGCACTACCGCGATTGTTTTTGATATCCGTGTAGACAGGAACAACAGAGGATGAAAGCGCTCCCTCGCCAAGTAGTTTCCTGAACATGGAAGGTATCTGGTAAGCAACAAAAAATATGTCAGTAACCCGGGTGGCCCCAAATACATAGGCAATCGATATATCCCGGACCAAGCCCAGAATCCGGCTGGAGAGGGTCCCCAGGCTCACAACTAAAGTTGATAATCCCAGGGAGTTTCCCCCACTTTCCGCACCGCTTGTTTCTATCTCTTCCATTTTTTCTCCCTTTATTATTTTAAAAAATATCGTTAACCAATCATTTTAGAGCTTTTTGGCCGGAAATAAAAGCATGCTACTTGTAAAAATAAAGATTTTCAATTACCTTTACTTGCGCCGGCAAATTTAATTACGTGTCTTCTCACACGGTTGCCTTTATAAATCAGAAGGATTTTCTGGTAACCGGGTTTTTGAGGCGTCCTGAACCCGGAGGGCTCTAAAACGACTCAAAACCTCAAAGAACGCCCGGAAAGCCGTTCGAGAATGGGGGCGCCAGAGAATGCTTCTGATAAGGGATTATCTGTAACCAGAACCCCGGGGGAGCACAAATTTATGAAAACAATGATCCAAAGATAGGTTCTCTTGAGTCGGATATGATTGAGAGGGAAGAGTGCAAAACGGGATATTATCTCGAAAACCTTGAAGTTTCCTGGAATATTTTGAACAATTATTGGTGTTCAGGATAACTATAATTTAAAACAAAGGGTGATAGTATGAGCAAAAAAAAGGATATCCATAAGATAATGGAACTGGACATGGAATCCGGACAACCGCCCAGCATCGATAACCTGAGTGAAATTTTTAAAGCAGCTCTAATTGATCAATCGGTGGAAGTTGAAGAATTAAAGAAATATCTCCACGAGGTAAAACCGGGACTGAAAGAAATTTCGCGAGCCCTGCAACGACTGGCTGAAGAAAACCGGGAAGAAATTTCTTCAGAAACAGCACGGGCAATTGAGGAAGGACTGCAGCTGATGAACCTGGCGGAAGTTCGGCTGCGCGAGGAGGACAACGAGGAGATTTACGAGCGGATGGCGGAGTTCATGGACAGTGAACTGCCCGCAAAGAAAAGTTTTGATGAAATCCTTCTTTATCTATTGTTGATTATCGGAGGCAGCCTCCTTACGGCGGCCATTATACCGCACCTCATGGAAGAACATGAAAAATACGTGGAAAAGGCTCAAAAACTGATGAACTGGCTGAAGGAACTGCTTAACAAAAAGAACAAGGATTGAACCAGTCGGTTTTTCCCGTAGGAATTTGGGTAGGTCAGCAATCAGGAATAATTGTTTTGTAATTTTTTATTTTATAGCTAAAATAAGGATGTTAAGTGAAATTTTTAGGACAGAAGGAGGGAAAAGTCGTGCCGACCGGTACAGTTAAATGGTTTGATGACGCCAAGGGTTTTGGCTTCATCGAACAGGAAACTGGCGAGGACGTTTTTGTCCATTACTCGGAAATTGCCGTCGAGGGTTACAAAACTCTCGAGGAAGGACAGGACGTCGAGTTTGAGCTGGAAGAGACTGAAAAAGGTCTCGCCGCCATCAACGTCGAACCTCAATAAGCGACCGTCCATAAACAGGGAGCTTCCAACCCTGGAAGCTCCCTGTTTTATGAACTGATAAATTCTTAATCCAACGCTGGAATTTTCTCTTTCAACGGTCCGCTGAACTTAGTTCGGTAATACTTCTCTGTGTCCTCAATAATCTCGTCCTCCTGGAAATACTGGCGGCATTTCTCTATTTCTCCCGTGTCACTTCTGAAATCAAGAATTAATTGTCCGGAAGGTGACAGGCACTCAAGAACGCCCTCCAGGTAACAATCAAGGGGATAATGAAAAGCCCAGGATAAAAACGACATACACAAATCAATCTCCGGAATCTCTGACAGATCAGCTTCGCTGGCTTCCAGTAGATGAATTTTCTCGCGGGGAACTTCATTTTCAATTAACAGGTTACGGGCCACCTCCAGGGAATTATAATAAGCAGCTTCCTCCTTGAACTGGTAGTAAACCCGGTCGGAAACCTCAGTTTTGTCGAGGAGATAGAAATCCGGCAGTTCCCCACGGTAGTGATCGGCTAAAAAGAGCTCCATTCCGCCGATACCGCAGCCAATATCAAGAATCCTGTCCGGACTTTCAGGGAGATGGGGTTCCAGGCGAGAAAATTCATCCGCCAGGTAGTTGAGGTATTCGGATTTTACCTCTTCCCCTCGAAAAAAGCTTCCACCTGGTAGAGAAATTTGTTGTAAACAGCGTTATAAATCTTGCGGCCACCAGGAAGCTGGTAGCGCAGATCTTTGAACCAGGACTGAGTTTCCGTTCGCTGCAGCAAAATGTAGGGCACCGCTTCATCTACAACCTGCCGCTCCGAAACCGGTGAGTCACTCATTGTGAACCACCCTGCAGAGAAAAATATTAGGAATTTGAACGCGATCGTTATTAAATTGTGCGGGGATTGAAAATCTGATTGGTTTACGGGCTATTTATAGGAATCAATTAATAATAACAAATTAAAACCAGATGTTAACAGCAGACCACTTTACTCTCAACCAACCAGACCTGAGGCGAATAAATTAACCGTCAGTGCTTGCAGGTTTGAAGGTGATTTCAACCGGACGGGCCAACTCTCCACCAAATGTCTGGCGCAGTCGCGAGCAAAATCCGGAAGAAAAATCCTCCTCCCTGAATTTTACTCTAATAACTTCCGGTTTTTTCTCTGGTTGCGAAAGATTATTTTCCTGTAATTCCCCATCCACTAAAACCAGGGCAGAAGCGGCGTCCGTCTCTTCTCTAATAGTTATTTTTTTCCCCGCCAGAGCCGGGACAGAGGACAAAATTTTACTTAATATATTTTGGTAAAGTGAGTTATCCATATTTATTCTTCCCGCCACCTTCAGGGGTAAGGGAACGCAACGGGCAAGCTTGAGAGCTCTTGAAAGAGAAATTTGTCCAGTTTTCAAAACAGCTGGTCCCCGGTGAGGGATATTTTCTTTCCCCCGAATTTCAGTTTGGAAGAAAAGAGCTGAAAACAGACAGATGACAAATCTTTTCAGCAGCCAGGGCATAAATACAGTCAAAAGCAAAACCACGACCAGGCTGCCAACAGCCATATATAACATCAGCAGCCGGGCTGAAACCTGGAGCTGTTGAATCAGAACAACGTAAACTGCCGTCCCCACGATAACACCGGTGAAAGTAACAATATTTGAGGTGGCCAGCCCCTCCCCCTTTTTTTCATCAACCGGACGGTCCTGGAGAGCTGATTGAAGAGGGATAAAAAATAGCCCGGAAAAAATCCCGGCCAGAAGCATCCATATATAACTGAAATAAAACCCTCCCGTCCCCTGCCAGAGTAAAAGCAGACAGAGGGCAAGACCACCGAAACCGGGAATTATAAGCCCGTATTCGATTTTTTCTCCCGAAAGCCAGCCGGCAAGAACACTACCGGTTCCCATGCCCAGGGCCAAAAATACAAAAAGCAGGCTGGTCAGAGCTTCGCCAACTCCCAGCGCCTGCAGGCCAAATACATTGACGTTCAGGGTTAAAATCGTCCCCAGGAGCCAGGAAAATACAAATCCAACCACCGCCAGCAACATTAATGAATCACGAATCATCCACCTGAAATTACCGGCAACACGTTTGAAGGGATTGAAATCAAAATCCAACTCCTCATCCGCGGGCGGTATTTTTTCTATGAAAAAAGTGAAAAACCAGCCAACCAGACCAAAAAACACCAGGACAAATCCCGTCCAGGTTTTACCACCATATTGAAGCAGAAGACCGGCCACGGCCGTGCCCAGCAGAATTGCAATGTAGGTGGTCATCTGGATGATCCCGTTACCATGGGAAAGTTGCTCGTATTTTAACACCTCGGGTAGAATCCCGTATTTGGCCGGACTGAAAAAAACACTCTGGGAAGCCATCAGAAGGATGGAAAGCAGAAGCAGCCCCAGGCTGCCGATCCAGAGGGCATAGGCCGAAAGAACCATAACCACAAGCTCTGCCAGTTTGGTGGCAATGAACACCTTGCGCTTGCTGAAACGATCGGCAAGCTGCCCGGCAAGAGGAGAAAAAATCAAAAATGGGAGAGCAAATAGTGCCGTGGCCTCCGCCTGCCTCTCGGCAGTTCCCATACCTACAACCAGCAGCAGGTAGGTCTGGCGGAGGGCGTTATCATTTAAAGCCCCCAGAAACTGGGCGGCCGTGATACTGAAAAAACTGAGTCGTTTCAACAATCCAAACATTTTAAAAATAGAAACTCACTCCCCGGTAAAGCACTGAAGTGAACGAGCTCTCCCTGGTATCCCTCTCGTTATATTTGCTGTTCGTCGCCTACCTGGCGGTTATACTCGCCGAGCACTGCTTCTTCTATTTTCTGCCGGCACTCAGAGGTGATCGGGTGAGCAATGTCGCGCAGTTCACCCTTGAACTCTTCGTTGGGCATCGCAACGACCAAACCGCTGTCGGCCTCAACTAACCTGATGTTGCGAACCAAAAACTCCTCATCAAAAACAACAACCACCCAGGCGAGCAGGTTGTTGTCTTCATAATCCACAGGTTGAACATCAACTGAAGTAACTTCCAACTGGATCAACTCCTTATAAATTATCTATTTTTGGGCAACTATCCGAATGAACAAACGAAGTTAAATACCAATCCACCCGGGGCCAGCTCTCCTCAAGTTCTGCGCGTGCTTGCTGCGCCCTGTCCTCGCCCTCAAAAAGCCCGTATATGCCACTACCACTGCCGGTAGTGGAAAAATATTCAGTAAACCGAGAAAAAGACTGCAATATTTCCCCATGGCGGGGATATTTTTTCACCAGTAACGGCTCAAATATATTGTTAAGGTCCCATTTTTTCCATAGTTTATTCGCATCGGTAATATTGTCCGGCAGCCGGCCAATACTGGCCGCCGAACCGCTCTTCCCCCGTTCACCCAGCCTGCTGTAAGCCCACTCGGTATCTATTGAATAGTCGGGAACAGCCAGCAATACCTCCGCCTTTTGCTCCGGTAAACTGGTAATCTCCTCCCCTATCCCTTCCCCAAGCGCCGTGCCTCCCGTCAGAAAAAACGGAACATCCGCTCCCAGTGCAGCTGCAATTTCAAAATTTTTTTCTGTCCGTAGTTTGGATATCTTGCCAAGAAACCTGGCCAGGTGAAAAACAGCGGCCGCATCACTGCTGCCGCCACCCAGCCCGGCGCCGGTAGGTATATTTTTATTAAGTTCAATGGAGAGCGGTGGAATTGAAAAATTTTCACTCCGCAACCGTTTCAAGGCCCTGTTAACCAGGTTGTCCGCCCCGGCCGAAAGCTCATCCTCCCCCTCAATTAGCAACTCATCCCCTGGTTTTGCATTTATACGGACGGTTAGGACATCAAAAAGACCTACCGTCTGAAAAATTGTTTTTATTGAATGGAAACCATCCGGCCGCTCCCCCACGATCTGCAGACCAAGGTTTATTTTAGCCGGGGTAAATATTTCAACCAATTCTTCAGCCATTTAATCTTCTCCGTTCAAACGGTGCCAAAAAGACGATCGCCGGCATCACCCAGGCCGGGATCAATATAGCCATCCTCGTCAAGTCCTCGATCAACCGAAGCCGTGTATATAGATACATCCGGATGTTCTTCATGGACCTTCTTTATTCCCTCGGGGGCGGCGACCAGGCAGAGGAACCTTAAACTCTCGGTAAACCCTTCCTCTTTAACCAGCGAGATTGCCTTGGCGGCTGATCCCCCCGTCGCCAGCATTGGATCCAACAGGGAGACGGCCGGTCGATCCAGGTTCTCCGGCAGTTTTAAATAGTATTCAACCGGTTCCAGCGTCTCTTCATCCCTGTATAGACCAACGTGGCCGACACGGGCGGTGGGCACAAGTTTGAGAATGGGGTCGACCATGCCCAGTCCCGCTCTAAGGATGGGAACAAGAAGAATATTCTGAAGCAAATCCTTGCCCCGGGCGTCGCCCACGGGAGTCTGAACAATTCGTTCGGTGGTTGGAAAATCGCAGGTCACCTCGTAAAACATCAGGCCCGTCAGCTCAGTCAACAATTCACGAAATTTTTTGTTTGGGGTCCCTTCGTTCCGGAGGTGGGAAAGTTTCGTTTGCACCAGTGGATGACCAATTACCCGCAGCGGTGGCTCATCTATCTTGTGAAGACGACGCTGGTGTCTGCCGCCGTCAAAATCTGCACTTAAAAATTCATCCACCATCTCCAGCGCCGTTTGGGCGTCCGTCAGTCGCTGGCCCAGAACCAGGCAGTTTGAATTGTTATGCTTGCGGGCACTGGTTACCATTGATTTATTCAAACAAAGGGTCGCCCGCACACCGGTGTAGCGGTTGGCCGTAATCGACATTCCCAGCCCACTTCCGCAAATTAATATGCCCCGGTCCTCTCGATTTCGCCTGATATGTTCGGCCACCCGGTGAGCATACTCGGGATAATCAGTTGCCTCTTTATTGGTGGCCCCAATATCTTCCACTTCCACGTCTTTGTCTTCCAGGTGGGTTTTTATCTTCTCTTTATAATCATAACCGGCATGATCGGCTCCGATTAAAATTTTCATTTCAACCTCTCCTTGGAAAATATTTAGGTTAGAACATATTTTACCTTTTATCCGCTATTTCTTGAACTAAACTTTCGATCAACTCCTGCAGCTGTCGGAAAGTTTCTCTGTACAGCTCCTCATCCCCACCATAGGGATCACTAACCTGTCCCTCCTCCCCCAGGTATTCGTGCAGGGTATAGATATTGTATGGGGAAGGAAAATAACGCTCCAGCTGTTCTTTATGCCCGGGAGTCATTGTTAAAATAAGATCCTCCGGAGATATATCCAGATCCATAATCCCCCGGGAACGATGATTTGTAATTTCATCAATTCCTTCCGCCTTTAAGATTTCACGGACATGACCTGTTGCCGGCTGCCCCCCTCTGGCCGCAACTCCGGCCGAGCGCACCTCGACGAACTCTAGCTCTTCCCCCTGGAGCATATCTCTCAATAAATATTCAGCCATCGGACTCCGGCACGTATTACCGGTACAGACAAAGATAACTTTCAATTTCCCAAACCTCCATATGGCATATATTATTCAGTTCCTGGTTCCTTGTTAAAAACTTAAACCGTTAATAACTGTTCTATCCCCAACGGGGCAACATAAAAACAGTTTGAAAGTTGAAACAAAAACCAGCCAACTGGCTAACAAGCTAACTGGCTAACTAAATCAAGCCCTGAAGGGGCGAAATA
>CAZKRS010000005.1:0-23570 GCA_964555265.1 uncultured bacterium
AATGTCCTCTCTGCTCGAAAGAATTTTCCACACCGAGAGTTATCAGTTATAAACTAAAGCTAAAGGACCGGGACAGCGATTTTTGTCCCTATTACAAGGAAGAACAATCTTTTTACTATGAACCAACAATCTGTCCCCAGTGTGGATACGGGGATCTTGCCGAGTATTTTGAGAAGATACCCGATGAAAAGAAAGTAAAAGTGATAAAAAATATTACAAAAAACTGGAGCGGGCGGAACTTCAACGGCCACCGGGATACCTCTGATGCAATTAAATGCTACCGTCATCTGAAAAAAAATGCCGAAGCGATGGATCTGAAATCCATCCGGCGGGGAACAATTTTCCTACGGTTAGCCTGGTGTTACCGCCACAAAGGAAGCAACAAAGAAAAAAGGACACTGCGCAAAGCGCTTAACCACTACAGAACAGCTTACCAGGAAGAAAAACTCGAGGATGCCAATATAGATGAAATTAATTTAACCTATTTGCTGGGAGAACTTAACCGGAGGACGGGCAATCGTTCCCAGGCGGTCAAATGGTACAGCAAAGTGGTTGAACATCCCAATATTAATTCCAATCCAAAAATTGAAAAGATGGCCCGGGACCAGTGGCAGATGACCACTAAAGATTAAAAAAGAGCGCCCGGCAGGATTTGAACCCGCGACACTCGGCTCCGAAGGCCGATGCTCTGTCCAGGCTGAGCTACGGGCGCCTGTTTATCCAATAATTATACGTTATCCCAACAAGTCAATAAACTATATATTCCCCTGGCTGATAGAATATAAAGTCAATTGTGCTCTCCCAGGGTTCTGGTTACAAACCAGGGAAAAATAAATAAGGTCTCTGATGATCTCATTCATCTGTAAATGGATTACTGGGAGAATACAAGTCAATTTAGAAGGTGGGCGTAAAAATCATAATCACGCCATTGATTATCGCCCCGGACAAGGATAGAAATTTCTTCTCCAAGGTCTCTTTTGAGTAGTCGGACTCCCCGGAATTTATAAACCCCAAGAATTCTTTCGGCCGTTTTCACCGTCCAGATCCGTAAATCTTCAGCCGCCCGATACCATGGTTTCCAGCCGTCTATAAGCTCATGCTTAACTTTCGAATGAATTTCAAATTGTTTGTGGGTGGTAAGATCGTATAAATTAAAAGGCCCCCGGGCTTCGCTGTCAACCTGAAAATACCAGCCATCTTTCATCTCTTTTTCAACCAGTAACGGTCCGGTTCGACCTTTATACCAGCGAATACTGTGCAGTTCCATATCGTCTTCCAGGCCTTTTAAAGACAGTGAATCCAGCTTTGTTGTTTCAAAGGATTGATCAGCGGAAAGATAGGTTTTTGAAGAAATCAGAACCCTGTAGGGTAAAGCCGAATCCGAAATTCGCTGGGAAACATTAACGTCTTCGCCCAGAGCCGTCCAATCCGCCCGGTTATGGGTCCCCAGGTGACCCATAATTATTTTTCCCGTGCAGATCCCAATTCCAAAGGCAAGCCGGGGATGATCTGAAGACTGGCGTTCGTTAAAATCAAAGACCCTTTTCTGGATATTCACGGCGGTTCTGATTGCTCTACGGGTAAAATCTTTTTCAGGAGAATCCGGCTGCCATGAGAAATTATCCTCGCCCCAGAGTCCCAGAACAGCATCACCAATAAATTTATCAATAATGCCATCAGTGGCTTGTATTTCTTCAACCACAATTCTCATGTAATCGTTTAAATAGTTGATTAATTCTTCCGGCGGATAGTTCTGCGATAATTCTGTAAAATTACGGATATCCGCAAACATAATTGTGGTCAGTTTTTCTTCCACAACAGAGGTGTCAAATTTTTCTCCCCGGCTGGATAACCTGGAAGTTACGGGAGTTGGAACATATTTTTGTAAAGCCCCGGACATGATTTTATGCTGATAGGCTTTATCAATAAATTTTTTATAATTTTCTTCAATCCGGCTGAATTCATCCGAACCGTCTAAACCGAACGAATTATGGTAAACACCCCTGGTTGCCTTCTTCAAACCTTCCTTTATTTTCTCCACGGGATACATAAGTGCACTTCCCCACAGCTGGATAACCGTAAAAACAGATATAAAAACAATTATAATCAGGCCAGCCATGAGCCGAGTTTCAGGTTCCGCTCCAATTTCAAAATATATAAAACCGGCCGGCAACAGTGAAATAAGAAACGACAAAATAATAACAATACCAAGCTGCGAATGAATATTTACCCGGGAGAAGAAATTATAAAGCCGGGCTGAAGCCGGTGGACCGGTTAGAAAAAACATCCCCACAAAACAGA
The DNA here is from genome assembly GCA_964555265.1 of uncultured bacterium. Taxonomy (GTDB): domain Bacteria; phylum T1Sed10-126; class T1Sed10-126; order T1Sed10-126; family T1Sed10-126; genus CAZKRS01. The sequence goes on from CAZKRS010000005.1 coordinate 2,302, forward strand.
TGAGAACCACTGCAAAACCCAGCAAATAGCCCGGTACAAAAAAAGCGGGATTAACAAGAAGAAAAATTGCAGCAGCTGTCAGGAAAATAGCTCCACCCACCGTTAACAGGCGCATAACCATCTATAATACTCCTTATAATTGAAAAATGGCGCGTACTTATAAAAATTTAATGCCGCGGTTAAAATATATCCGCAATATTTTTATCCCCACTCCCGTTTTTTGTCCGATTCCCGGCCACTGCTCCCGGGGGACTTTAATTATATTCTATCCGGGTCTGATTATAAATATAAAATAATTCGATCCAAAATGGAACCAGCTGAATTGCCTTGTTTTTTAAATAATTGTACATAATATTGTACAAAAAGATGAAGGGATGATCCCGATTAAATTTATCCGTTCCACTACTTCTGTCCGGCAGAATTTAACCTCTTTATTAGATGGGCTGGAAGATGAAATTATAATTACCAAAAATTACCGGCCCCGGGCTATGATCTGCCCGCTGGAAGAAGATAATGATTCCCGCCCGGCACTTATACTGCTGGGAACCAGATCCCGGGAGGAGAACCTCTCCCGGGAGACCATCCGGAATATCAACCGCCGGGGGGAGCTATTTTCCCGGGTTATCTTCGTCTGCAGCGAAGAGACCCGGCCCCTGGCCGCGGATATAAAGACCGACGACCTGCGGGTGATTCGCACCGACCGCAAGGAGGAGCCGATAATCAGTCCCCTGAAGGCGGGATTGAGCGGTCTGAACCCGGGAGATAAATTTTTCATCTTTTCCTTTTTATCAGCTCCCGGGGCTCCGGCACGTTTTCCCCGACTCATCGAGGGAATCCGGCAGGCCCGCAACCGGCAGAAACTCCTCGTTATTCCCCGGTTGGACGGTGAACCCGCTCATCCTGTCGCCATCTCCACGGAGTTGCAAAAAGAAATCATCGATACTCGCAAAGAACTGGGAATTCCCTACCTCATCCGGCAGTTTGAGGATGAACTGCACTATCTTGATATTCAGCCGGAGAAAGAAAAATGATGGATATTTTGCAATTCAGCCGGAAGTTTATCCTGCTCTTAACAGCAGTGGTATTTTTGGCCGCCACCGGTTCCTGTTCTGCTGATTATACCCGAAAGGAGTTAAATATCTTTGCCGGGGCCGCCGCCCGGCCGGCCCTGGAGGAAGCCCTCACCGTCTTCGAAGAAAACAGGAATATAAATATCAACGTGACCTACGGGGGAACGGGAACTATGCTTTCCCGGATGCAAATGAGCGGCCGGGGCGATATATTTATTTCTGGCTCGCCCGGCTACATGAAAAAGGCCAAAAAAAATGGTCTCGTCTTTCCAAAAACCACGGTAAAATTAGCCTACCTGGTTCCTGGAATTTTAGTACCCAAAAACAACGACGCCGGAATCGAAGAACTTGCAGATTTAGCCGCCGGAGAAACGCGGGTAGGGCTGGCCAACCCGGAATCCGTCGTAATTGGCCGCTACGGCCTCGAAATCCTTGAGCATAACAATCTGACCGAACAAATCCTTGCTAATACCGTTACTCTCTCCGGCAGTCTTAGCGCAGTCAATACGCTTGTTATTAACCAGCAGGTCGACGGTGCGATCGGTTTCAGAATTTCTGAAAATTGGAACCCGGAGAAAATAAAACATATTCCTCTGGCGCCCGAACAACTACCGCGGATCAGCTACCTTGCTGGCTCTGTCAGCAAGAATACTATCCAGAAGCAAACCGCGGAAAAGTTTTTGGATTTTCTCACTTCCGAACGGGGCCGAGAAATTTTCCGGACCCGAGGTTACCTGGTCGACCAAAAGGAAGTTCTCACCCGGACTGCCCGGGGCCAGGTCGGCGGAAGTTTTGAAATTTCCGGCGATTATCACCGGCTGATAGATAACCGTGAGTAACAGGATTTTCACCGCCGGTCTGATAGCTTTTACCGGGCTGCTTGTTTTTGTTTTTGTTTTCCTGGTCGGTTCCCTGGCGGTAGAATTTATCCGGGAGTCTCCCGATCAAACACCGGATTTTGAAAGAATATTTTTTGCGATCCGGCTTTCCCTGCTGACCGCCACTCTCTCTTCGGTCACCGCCCTGGTCGTAGGCACGCCGGTAGCCTATTTTTTAAGTCGCCATAAATTCCGGGGCCATAAAATAATAGATACCCTCCTTGATCTACCGGTGTTTTTATCCCCGGTTGCCCTTGGTGCAATGCTGCTGTTATTTTTCAACACCCCGGCGGGCAGACAAATAGAAAACATTACCGGCGAAATCGTCTTCAACGTCCGGGGGATTATTATCGCCCAGTTTTTTGTGATTATCGGGCTGGGTGTCCGGCTTTTGAAAAATACTTTCGAACATATCGATGAAGAATACGAGCAGATGTCCCGGGTTTTGGGAGCAAATAAAATTCAGACTTTTTACCGGGTTGTACTGCCCCTGGCCAAGAAAGGAATTATCAGCACTCTGCTGCTCACCTGGGCCCGGGCTATCGGGGAATTTGGAGCCACAATTACCCTGGCCGGGGCAACCCCCTTTAAAACCACTACCCTGCCGGTGGGAATCTTCCTTGGTTTTCAAGCCGCCGACATCCACCGGGCCACAATTTTTATCCTGATTCTGATCGGAATTTCCCTGCTTGTTCTATTGGTTTCCCGGCTCCTGCTGGAGGGAAAACAGCAATGATTAAAATTAAAAACCTCAGCTGCCGGCGGGGAGATTTTAAACTGGAAAACATAAATTTCAGAGTAAAAAATAACGAATATTTTATAATCCTGGGTCCCAACGGGGCCGGAAAATCCACTTTATTAAAATCGTTACTTGGATTTTACACTCCGGCCGACGGAAAGGTAATCTTTAATGACCGCCCGATTACCGAACTTCCTCCTGAAGAGCGAAATATTGGTTATATTCCCCAGGACCTGGCATTATTCCCGCACCTGACGGTGAGAGCAAATATTGTTTTTGGAATGGAAAACAGCAACATGAACAGGAAAAAAATTGAGGAGGCATGCCGAGTAATCAGCCGGAAATTAAAGATTAGTGATCTGCTCAATCGTTATCCGTCCGGACTCAGCGGCGGGGAAAAACAAAAAGTAGCCCTGGCCCGGGCCCTGAGCAACGAACCGCGGGCGTTATTTCTGGATGAACCATTTGCTTCCATAGACCGGGCCACCCGCCAGAAATTATGGTCAAACCTGCGCCAGGTCCTGGAGGAGTTTCAGATCCCGGTAATTCATATCACTCACGATCTTGAAGAAGCATATGCCCTTGGCGACAACTACGGCATACTGTTGGACGGCCAGTTGAAGCAGAAAGGCAGCCGGGAAGAAATATTTTCCCGGCCCGCCACCCCCGCTATCGCCCGGTTTCTTTCCTATACAAATATTTTCAGCGGGACCGTTCGGGAAGAACTGCCCGGAAATAGATATAAGATTAAATGTTCGAAACTTGAATTTATTGTGAAATCAAATCAAAACCTGGAGGGTAAAACCACAGTATGTATCCGCCCCCAGGATATAAAAATAGTCAAGGAAGACAAACCACTGCGGGAAGAAATAAAGGACAATCTGTTTGCCGGGAAAATCATGGACGTCATCTTCAGTCCGACCCGGGTAACCCTGACGTTTCGCCCCCGGGGAACTACCGGAGATTATGATTTTAAAATAGAACTGCCCGACTATATTTACAAGCGGTATAACCTCTCCAGGGACAAAGAGGTGAAAGTAGCCCTATGGCAGGAGAACTTAATTACCTGGCCGGCTGATAATACCGGGGAAGGTTAACTTTCAGACTCCCCGTCCTTCAGCGCCTCCGACTCACTGCGCAAACTCCCGGCGGGAATAAAAGCATTCCGATTGTAGCGGTTTGAACTGTTCCAGATTAAATACTCATTAATTCCCAGCCGGCGGGTGGCCTCAATCTGCTGGCGAATCTGCCGGGGACCGTAATTTGTACTGCCGGTAAGCCAGTGGGCGGTAAACCCCTGCAGCCAGGGACGCAAATGCGCCGATTTCTCTATATTTTTGTTGCGCTCGATAGCTTCCTCCAGCGCCCGGCGAACAGTGCCCGCCGGATGAGCATCCGGCAGCTCAAAACCAAAATATCCGTCCTGGTAATGACTGGGATAGATCATCGGAGATTTATAATCGACATGGGGCGCTATTTTCTCCCAGGACTGGCCGATGTTGTTTGCCTCACTCCAGCGACTGGTCACAACTCCAAATAAATCGGCCGAAAGCCGAACATGATAATCCTCAAGCTGGTTGTCCGCATATTCTAAAAAATCAGCAATTATTTGGTCTCTGCTGCGTTCGTCCCCCTCGGGAAGAACCAGCTCGCCCCGGCGTTCCTTTGCAAGGGCCGGAAAACGAACGTAATCAAATTTAATCTCATCAAATCCCATCAGGGCCGCTTCTTTAGCAATAGCAACATTATATTCCCAGTACCGATGCCGGTACGGGTCCATCCATCTCTTCCCGCTGCTATCGACCCAGGGCTGTCCATTTTCGTTTTGGATCGTCCAGTCAGGTTTTACCGCCCCCATGAATGGATCCCTGAAAGTTACCAGCCGGGCAATCGTATAAATACCGCGCCGGTTCAAATCCCGCACCAGAGCAGCCAAACCAGGAGCCGGGGGGTTATTGTCCGCTCCTACTTCCTGGACAAAATCAATATTGCTGGAATAGGTTAACCGGCCGTGGTCGTTCTTAACGTCAATAACCATGGCGTTTAACTCAGTGGTTTCAACCAGGTGCAGAAGTTCACGGAACCGGCCGGCATGACCGGCGGTGTTCCCCGTAACATAAATTCCCCGGGCGCTCACCGGAGAGGTATCAAAAACCCGCGGGCCGGCGGGAAGTGGCACATACATATCACCCTGTTCGGAATGACGATGCTTTTCCTGCAGCAAACGCCGGGCGATCCGATCACCTGCTTCAACGGTTTCTTTTTCTTCAGCAGGAGTGGTATCCGTTTCTTCGAAATCAGGGGAATCTATGCGCCCTGTTTCATATTTTCTTTGCAGGGCTCCGGTTGGATTGTAGCTGACCAGGAAAAATGAAGATAAAATAACCAGTAAAACCAGGACAAATTTGGCTTTTTTCATTCGCCGGTAAAAACTCCTTTTCCCGCCTAACTTTTATATTTTCGAAAATATTATACCCCCTCGCCCCGCTCAAACCAAACTATCACTGCTCCTCTTTATAGTACATCGAACTTTTGCCGGGAAAAATTGAGCTTTTAGAAGGAACTAATTTCTTCAGCGAAGATAAAAAATCAAAACATAAACCCCCGGCGGGCAGCCAGGCGGCCGGAGAGCCGGTAGAGACGGACCTGCGCTCGCCGGTGATCAATAACTGCTTCCAGTTCATCGAGCCGGCTTTCGGTCAGCTCATGGCGGGCCCGGGCGACCTGGATGTAGGCGATTTTCCCGGCCCGGAAGCGTGCTTCCTCGGCCCGCAGGGTGGCCTCCCGTTCCTCCCGCACAGTTTCGGTTGCCTCTATCTGCCGGCGCGTCCTTTCGAGGGCCATGTGGGCCTGGTGGACATCAAGCATAACGGTTTCTTCCAGGTTCTGGAGGCTCAACTCCTGCTGGCGGCGGGAGATCCGGGACCGATCATCAGCGGCTCTTTCGCGGCGGCGACCGAGGGGAAGGTTAAAATTCAACCCGCCGGATATGTTGTAGCTGCTGCCGTCCATATCATCGATAGCGTCGGAAAAAGAGTCGGCATAACCGGTGGTGCCCAGGGTGACAAAAAAATCAAGCCGGGGCAAAAGTCCGTCGGCCGTCCGGATCAGCTCCAGTTCTTCGTTTCTCAGGCGCAGCCGCGCCTCCCCCAGTTCCGGGCGATTATTTTCAGCCATCCGGAGCCATTGTTCCCGGGGAGCAATATCATCGGCCGGTTCGGGTGGATCCGCCAGCCGGAGGTCACCGTCAAAATTTTCCCAATCATCAATGTTCAGTTTCTGAAGGAACCGGAGTTTATCCTCTTCATACTGATCCCGGGCATCAAGCCACCGGCCGCGGGCAGAAGCAAGGCGGGCCCGGGCGGAGGCCTCCTCGTCGGCAGCCAGGCGGCCAAGTTCTATACGCCGCCGGACCTCCCGAAGGTTCTCTTCCGCCAGTTCGACATCCCGCCGGAGAATTTCCCGACGCTCGCGGGCAAGAACAAGGTCCCAGTAAGCCATCTCTATTTCTTCCAGTAAACTATCCAGGTAGCCTTCAAGCTGGTGGCGGGTTATCTGAGCCGCCAGCTCCGCTTGCTCCAGGCCGACCAGGTTCACCCGCCCCGCTCCCCGCAGGAGTGGTTGGGAAATATCAAGTTCAAAATCAGTTTCATACTGCTCATCAATCCGATCGGCGATGGCGCCAAATTCAGCCCCGATTTCCGTTCCCGTCCAGAACTGCTTGCTTAAACCAATATCTCCACTTATCCGCCGGCTTCGCCCCTCGGTAACCTGAAACCCCTCCAGGGTTTCCCGTTCCCGTTCAGTCAGTCGACTGGACTGGCGAGCTGTTGCCGACAGGCGGGGATCAAACTCGGCTTCATTTTGTATTATGTTGAGCTCGGCCCGCGGTATCTCCAGGCGCTCAATCTGCAGCTCCCGGTTGTTGGCCAGGGCAACTTCCAGGGTATCGTCGACGGATAATTCCCCCTCGGGCAACGGCCGGCGGCTATCGGGGAGGTCACTCTCTTCTCCGCCGGGAGTCTCCACCTCCGGCCGGAGATCCGGCCCGGACTCCGCGCTACTATTTTCCCGCGGTGCACAACCAGCGAACGTGAAAATCAATACAGCTACCAAACAGACAAAAGAGAAAAAAACAGTCCTGTTATTCATAGCGAAGGGCCTCAATTGGATGGAGTTGGGCCGCTCGCAGGGCAGGATAAAAACCAAAAAAGACGCCCACGGCAGCCGAAAATCCAAGGGATAAAACCACGCTAAAAGTTGAAATTATCATATTAAATTCACTGTAAGCATCAAAAAGATAGACCACACCGGTTCCCAGGGCCAGCCCGCCGATACCACCCAGTCCGCTCATCAGAACCGACTCCAGGAGAAACTGGGTTAAAATATCCCGTTTGCGGGCCCCCACGGCCTTCCGGACACCGATTTCCCGGGTCCTTTCGGTAACGGTAACCAGCATAATATTCATGATCCCTATCCCTCCCACCAGCAGGGAAATGGCCGCGATTCCGCCCAGCAAAAAGGAGAAGGTGCCGGCCGTCTCAGCCGCGGCCTCCACCCGCTCGGCCTGGTTACGGACACGGAAAGGGAGCTCTTCCCGGTGATAAACCCGGTGGCGTTTTGTAAGCAAATTTGTAATACCCGCTTCCACCTGGTGCATCAACTCGGGAACAACCTGGATATCTATTCCGTCCAGGTATCTCGCCCCGAACATCTGCCGCATGGCGGTGGTATAAGGGACAACCACCTGGTCGTCAGGATTAAACCAGCCCATGTCTCCTTTTTCCCGGAAGACCCCGACCACACGGATGTTCACATGTCCGACGCGGAATGTCTTCCCCACCGCTTCCGCCGGATCATCAAAAAATTCAACGGCCGTTTCCGGGCCGATAACGCCGGCCCTGGCCCCCCGGGCCACTTCCTGAGCGGTAAACATCCGCCCAAATTCCACCTCAAAATTTCTTATGCTCTGATAGTCAGAATTCACGCCAAGGACGGTAGAATTTGTATTTTCTGCCCGATAAGTTACAGTTGAATTCTGACGGACCACCGGGCTGATCAAACGGATACCGGGCAAGTTTTCCCTTATAGCCTCAACATCTGTCACCTGTAGAGTTTCGTATTCTCCCCCGGCCCGGCCGCCAAAACGGTGGTGACCCGGACTGACCGTAATCAGGTCGGCCCCCATTGCTTCCATCCTCTTCATGATATCCGCCCGGGCGCCGGTCCCCAGAGCCAGCATGGCAATTACCGAACCAACGCCAATAATTATTCCCAGCATAGCCAGAAACGAACGCAGTTTATGGGCCCAGAGACATTTAAAAGAAATTTTAAGTGTGTTCCACAGCAGCACCGGCGGCCACCTCCCCGGTTTCATTTTCAACTTTACCGTCAAGCAGCGAAATTTGCCGGGGGCAGGTTTCGGCAACCTGCGGGTCATGACTGACTATTACCAGGGTACGGCCACGCTCGTTCAGCTCTCCAAATAATTCCAGGATTTCCGCCCCGGTCTCACTATCCAGGTTCCCGGTTGGTTCATCGGCAAGTAAAATGTCCGGCTCGGTAACAATTGCCCGGGCCACCGCTACCCGCTGACGCTGACCGCCCGAAAGCTGATTGGGGGCGTGATAAATCCGATCCCCCAGTCCCACCATTTCAAGGGCCTGGCGGGCACGGCGACGAGCTTCCGATACTTCCCCATAAATCAAGGGCAACTCCACGTTTTCCAGGGCGCTTATCCGGGGCAGCAGGTTAAAAGTTTGAAAAACAAACCCGATCCGCCGGTTCCGCAGCCGGGCTAATTTCCCATCGGGGAATGAAAATACATCCTCACCGGCAAGGATATAACGGCCGGAATCTGGCCGGTCAAGACACCCAATCATATTCATCAACGTGGACTTGCCGCTTCCCGAGGGGCCGGTTATTGCCACCATTTCTCCTCGCTGCACCTCCAGCGATATCCCGTCGAGAGCCCGGACTATGTTGTCCTCGCCCATGGTATAGGTTTTTACCAGATCTTCCAGTGAAATTACTTTCTCAACCATTAAAATATTCCCCGGCGCCGGCCACGGTCTTGCTCCTCTTCCCAGTTTCTATCAGCCAGTTCTGGGTTCAACATTACCCGGTCCCCGGCCTCCAGACCAGAAGTAATTTCAACCCTATCAACAGTTTCCAGGCCCACCTCCACCTCTACCTCCTCAAACTCATCCACCTCTTCGTCATACCGGCGCACAAACCGGCCTTCATCTCGGTATTCAACCGCAGCCACGGGCAGAGTCAAAACATCGAGCCTGTTTTCTGCTTTTATATCCACATCAGTGGTCATCCGGGGGCGCAGAAGCTCATAATCTTCATCAGTGATTTTTATTCTTGTTTCAAAAGTAACCACATTTCCTTCCACAGTTCCCGAAGGAGCCAGCCGAATCACCTCGCCGCCGAATGTTCGTCCGGGGTAAGCATCAACAGATATTTCAACGGAATCACCAATCGAAACACGTCCGATTTCATTTTCAGAAACAGAGGCGTAAACCAGCAGAGGATCATGGTCGGCCAGTTCAAGTATTGGCGTTCCCTCGGCGGTCTCAGAAATACCCGAAGTAATTATCTGCCCCACCTGAACAAATCTTTCCGTAACCACTCCGTCCATTGGCGAGTAAAGTCGCGTTTCTTCAAGACGGGTTCGAGCAAGCTCAAGATCAATCTGATTGCGTTCATACTGCGTCCGAGCTTCAACCAGATTCAAGCGGGCATTTTCAAGTGTTTCCAAACTTTCATGGCCTTCCTCATAGAGCTGTTTTATCCGTTCTTTATTCCGCCGGACATCCTCCAGCCGTGCTTCTGAAACTTCCAGGTCGATTTCAGCCTGGCGCAGCCGGCGCTCTTCATCCTCCGGATCCAACTCCATCAACAGATCCCCCTCATAAATAACATCCCCCATATCATAAGGAAGTTCAACCACCTCCCCGCTGGCTTTACTTTTAATTTCAACGTCAAAATTAGAAACCACCCGGCCGGTGGCAGATACCACGCGGGTCAGATCCCCCCTCTCAACCGCTGTTTTTCGTACCGTGCCTTGCCCGGTTTCTTCCTGATTGACAAGATAGTGATAACCACCGGTAAGAACGGCTGCTACAACTAATAATCCAGCTATTATTTTTTTAAATCCCATTTATAAACAACTCCGTTAACCTGTTATTTTTGTAAAACACCTTTATAAATATTAACGAACAACAAGCATAATACCCCCGGTTTTTTTCTGTCAATGGTTACTCCTTGCCGGCATGGCGACGGGCTTAACCGGTAGAATCTAATTTAACCCCATTTTGTGCGCCGTCACGAGATTTGAGACTCATAACTGCCTGTTTTGTTCAATAAAACCCGCAGATGAAAGTAACCGAATACTGATTGAAGGCAGACCATTAGAATCCACAACAAAATGTAATAAACAAAATACTCTCCCCCCCGGGCTATACCGGTTCCCAGCAGGGTTATAACGAGCACCTGGGGAGTAAGTCCCAGGGTTGTGCTGGCTAAAAAACGAAAATATGGTACTTGAAGTGTTCCGCAGTATGCGCTGAATGGATGCAGGGGAAGGAAAAAATTAAGTCGAAAAGAAAGCAAAGAAAAGAAAGAAAAATCCTGTTTTTCTTCCAGGATATCCAGTATCTCTTCAAAACCAAACCAGGTCGCAAACTTCCTGCCAAAAATTTTGGCCAGCCAGTAATAAGTTTGCATTGAAAAAGTAACCGCAATCAACCCCGCCAGCGCTGCAAGAAAAGGGTTAAAAACTACTCCTCCAAGCAAACTCAGGATAAAAACCGGCATAAAAACGCTGTTGGCCAGAAAATATACACCGGTGTAAACCGGATATGAAAAAATCGCAAACGACTCAATGAATTCCCGGGAACCGGAAAAATTATCCACAACCTGCTGATGATTTTCAATAAAACCCGGCACGTGATAATTCAAAAAATAAAACACAACTGCTAAAAAGACCACAGAGAGCAATCCCGCTAAAAAATTCTGGGCGCGGGACAATAATTTTAAAACTTTTTCGGATATATTCACCGGTATTTAGCTCCAGTCCGGTCGAATTTAACCCAGGGAGGAGTAAAAATCATGCTGGAGCAACTCACTTAGTTTTTCAATTTCTTCCCTTGTTTCTTCGTTAATACGCCGGCGAAGATTTTCGTCCAGGGGGGGCCTCTCAAAATTTTTGACCAGCCCGGACTCCAATTTTCGCCAGGCTTTCATAAAATGTTTCACCGGAACCATATCCCTGATACTTCCCTTGACTCGGCCGGAAACACGGCGAATTGATTCCTGGATGAGTTCACTCTCAAAACGACCGTTGGCATTATAACGTCTAAAACCAAGATCGCTGTACTCTTCGAGATCTAAAAAATCAAGCACCCGCCGGTAAACCGCTTCCACATCCTTTTTCATTTGATCAAGCGTCAGAACGAGGATTTTTTCCCGGTCGAAGATATCAACATAACGTTTTACCTGCTCATAATAACGATATACCTGAGAATACAAAAGCCCTTCCGGAAAATAAGCGCCACCGGGGATCTTTTTTCCCTGGCGTCTGAGCGGTTCCAGGGCCAGGGCCTCTTCAAAATCTTCAACCGATTCATTGCCCAGGAAAAGATACTGGCTGTGAAGGGAATGCATCGCCTCGGGTATACTGCGCAGCATTATTATAATCCGGGCCTCCGGAGCAAACTTTTTTATTTCCCGGGCCGCTTGTTTAGAATATAAATACCAGGTTGATGCTTCCCCGATTCTTTTATGTCCCCGGGCTTCAGCAAAAAAAGTTCGATATTCATCTTCGCTTTTTGTCCGCAGGTAATGGTTTGTAAGATCTTTGCAAAAATAAAGTGGTTCTTTCGGAACAGACATAAAAACATCCGGATGCTGTTTAAGATAATAATACATGGAGGTAGTACCGCACTTTGGAGCCCCCACTATGAAAAAATCAGGCTTTTTAAAACCGGTTTTTTCTTCTAAATTCACAATTGAAGTAAACCTTTCCGTCGCTATCCTGAACATCTACTCACTCCTGTAAAAAACCACTGAAACATTACAATTATCCTATCATGATAAACAAAACTCCCGCAAACGTAGAGACCGTTATACAAATAAAACGTTACCAAAGCCCACTCTGGAATCCTTCTCTGAAAACTCAGTTCAACTCAACCAGCGGGGATATTTCCCGCAATTTATCGTCGGTCCCCGCCATCTTTATTCCCGCCCGGGATAGGTTGCGGCGGATAGTTTCTTCAGAAGTTTTTTTTCCAAGCAATATTTTTTCAGGGGCCAGCCGCCGGGGATCATAATTTGAAAGGACACTCATTGCCTCGGCTGCCGTTGCCCCCCTTTCAAACTCCAGCAGGTGATAAGCTTCCCGGATAATCACAGTTTCCCCTTCAACTCCCACTTCATCAAACAAAGATTCCAGTGTGGAGGGAAGACGGCCGTTTTTGCCGGCAATAAAAGATTTGAACCTCTTGATATCCCAGCCGCCATTTAATGCTTCCACAAGGGCCTGTTTGTCTATCTTATATTCAATCAGTCGATCCATACCAACCAGGAGAGCAAACGGATTGACGGAACGAAACTCCTTCAGGGAACTGTCCAGTGGAATCATCATCGTCCCATCTTCCTGGAGAATAAACGGCATTGTTTCCCCGGCCGTTTCATTTTTTATATCGGCCGGCAGTCCCCGCCCATATTCGTTAAGCTTGATTTCCCAGAACCCATCATCTTTTCGCACATCAGCGCCACCGAACCAGTAGTAAGACTTCAAAACTGTCGACAACAACTCAAGCGCCATAGTTTCAATATCCTCGCCGAGACCGGGGGCGGTTGCAAGATGCCGCCATAGTCCCCGGGCCAACTGCCCGGTAATAATTTCTCCCGGTTCCAACCCGGAGCTGTTGAGATTCTCTCGAAGTTCCAAAAATATTTTGCCGGCTGAAAAATCGCAACCATAAGGTTCAAAAGAGTCTTCGGTCCGGACGCGATTGACAAGGTTTATACAGGTTTCAGAAAGAGAAACACCAAAATCATCGGAAGTAGTTTCGGTTTTTTCTGTTAAATAATACCGTTCTTCTTCCGCCGCCAGGAGATTAAAATCAAGAAGTAGATCCAAAAGCAAATAACAATGTTCTTTTTCCCAGCCAAGCAAGCGGGTCGCCTCATTAATATCAAACCGATGCGGGTAGTCATTTTCTGTCGAGCGAAAGGGCAGGGCATCTGCTAAAATAAGAAGCATCTTCAACTGCTCGGACAGCCGGAACGGATGCCGGCTCCATTGACCTTTTTCGGCCGAGTCAATTTCAGGGGGCGTAATTTCTCCGGCCCGGCTCCGGAAAACCCCCTCATATTCAACCCCCAGGCGGGGCTGCAAACGTTCGGCGACCACGAATTTCGTTATCCTGTTGTTTTCATCCCACAGCGGGAGCAAGAACCCGGCAGCAATCAGGGATCGTGATTTTTTTGTGCAGGAAGCAAGGGATGAATAAAAATCCTCAAGATCTTCGGGAACACCGGCAATTTCTGATTTTTCAATTATCGGACCGTCTGTTATTTTTTCGGCCAAATATTCAAGTTCTGCTTCAGCCGGCTCAGCCGAATAAATCTCTTCGGCAAGTTTAACCAGACCCCGGTGGTTATTTTTCAACCCAAAACTCTTCAACCACTGGCTGCGGACTTCTCCCGGCAAACGGTGCAAACACCCCGCGGGCTGATCTATTCGCCGCCCCGGGCCGTGGGGGTGGAAAACAATTTCCCGGGCAACCCGAAAACCACCGGGAGAGACCGGTAAAATCAGGCCGGTTCGGACCAACATTTCTATTTTTTCCACCCACTTTTCGGCAAGTGGTGAAAAGACGGAGAGTTCACCCGAATGGACAGCTTCGTTCAGGAGCATATTTTCGCGAACATCAGTTCCGGCCAGTAGTTTTTCGATTTTCTCCTCACCGGGACATTCCGGGGGAGGGTCGGCCTTTATATTTTCAACAGAATCCGGAACATGTTTTAGAAGGTCCTCATAGCTTTCCATCTTATTGCTCCAACTAATTATTTTATGGTTATCAAACCAAACAACCGGCCGGCAGGTCGGCTAAGGAATCAGCGTTCAAATCTTCAAACTGCAGCGTTTCATATCTGTATCCCTGGCGAAGCAAAAACAGTTTCCGCCGCCGGGCAAATTCTGTCTCAGCTGTTTCGGCCGTAACAAGGTTGTAAAACAGCGAAGGATCCCCCTCGGGGTTGGGACGGAGAAGACGGCCCAGGCGTTGTGCTTCCTCCTGGCGGGAACCGAAAGTTCCCGAAACCTGGATCATCACGTTAGCATTGGGTAGATCCACCGAATAATTGCCCACTTTTGAAAGAACCAGACCTTGTATATCTTCCTGACGAAATTTCTCATAAAGCTCAAGTCTATCCTCCATCGGTGTTTCCCCGGTTATCAGCGGCAGACTAAATTTTTCACTGATTTTCTTCAGAAAATCAAGATAATAACCGATGATAAGTATTTTCCCTTCCGAATGGACAGCAAGCAATTTTTCAACTGTTTCCAATTTCCGGGGGTTCCGGGCGGCAATTTTATGCTGCCGGCGTTTTTCGGCCCGGTTGTAAGCGGCCCGGGTATCCGGGGCGGGGGGGATTCTTATTTCTCTGCAGATAGCCGGCGATATCCAGCCCCGGTCTGTCAATTTCAGCCATGGACATTCATAACGCCGGGGCCCGATCAAACTGAAGACATCTGTTTCCCGACCATCCTCGCGGACCAGCGTGGCCGTCAGTCCCAGCCGGCGACGACTCTGAATCTCAGCCGTGGCCCGAAAAACCGGGGCGGGAAGAAGATGAACCTCATCGTAAATAATCAAACCCCAGTTTGCCCGGTCAAAAAGATCCATGTGGATAAACCGGTTCTGTTGCTCATCCCGGTAGGTCAGCATATTGTAGGTGGTCAGGGTTATCGGTTTAATTTCTTTCTGCCGGCCGGTGTACTCGCAGATCATTTCTTCCGTAACGGTGGTTTTTTCCAGAATTTCATTTTTCCACTGGTTACGCGCTGTCCGGTGAGTACAAATAATGAGAGTGTTCACCCCGAAGTGGGCCATAAGGGCCAGGCCAACGACGGTCTTGCCACCACCGCAGGGCAATAAAATGACCCCGCTCCCCCCATCTTTTCGTTCCCCCTCCAGGTAAGCATCCAGAGCTTTTTCCTGGTAATCCCGCAATTCAAACTTTGTTGTATCGAGGTTAACCGGCAAATTAGTCCCTTCCTCATAACCGACAAGATCCACCACCGGCCAGCCTTCCCGGGCCAGATACTGCTTGAGAAGTCCCCGTTCGCTCTCCGACCATAGGGCATAATCCCCACCAAGTTCACGGGGCTGGGGCAGGGGGAGTTTATCCTGGCTGATTAATTCTTTCACCCGGTTATCCTCAAAAACCAGTTTTATACCCGGCGGGGGATCAGCAGGAAAAAGCCGCACTTTACCATAACGGTTCATCACATTTTCTATATAACGGCAGAGGTCATGATTAAGATCGTTTTTGCTGTTATTTTCCAGCCAGTCAATTATTTCGTCGGGGTTTTCCCCGGCGCCGGAAGCACTCCAGAGAGAGAGACGGTCCAGCCTGTATTTATGCCAGCGGCCCTGGGTTTCCTCCAGCCGGGCAAACTCGGTTAATTTTTCGCAGAGATGTTCAAAATCTCCAGTTTCCGAATCCGCCAGCAGGGTTCCATCAGTTTGAACGAGCAATGGTTTACTCACACTGTGTTCTCCTTGAATAACAGGTTAAAATTGCTGGTAAATACAGACGGAAAAGTATTGGAGTATTCCCTTAAAGTAAAATCACAGTACTTCCTCATCGTAGTCGAACCGTTTATGCATGAGTTCTTCAAGAACAACCGTGGCATAAGAACCGCGGGGCAGGAAAAAACTGAGGTCCAGGACATCATCTTCAAGTTGCTGGGCTCGAACCTGGGTTAACGGAGCCCTCAGAGGCCGGCGGCGGCCGGGAACGGGAAATTTGGAACGTTGAAAATCAAGATATGAAAGTCCTATTTCTTCTATAACCGAATCTTCCAGCTCCTCCACTTCACCGGAAGCCCCAAGAAATTTTTCGCCAAAAAGCGGACCGGAAGGGCTAATTTCAAACCTATCCATCCGTGGTTTTTCATCCTGGGGATCAATAACCGGGAAACAACCGGAACTTTCATGCATGTAAGCAACATCCCCCTCCTGGAGGCGGTCATACCTTCCCAGGCGGCGCTCCAGAAATTTGTTGAAAGCATATCCCTGCAAAGCAAGCATATGGAAACGACGGTATTCGGGCGGAATAATTCCGCAAGCTCGTTCCTTGTTCCGGGTATACCGGATCAGGCTTTCAAGAGAAATTTTTTCGGCCTTAAAAGACTCCGGGAAAAGATCCAGGGCCCGCTCCCAGTCCCCTTCGCCAGCCGAAGAACGTGCTTTTTTCAGCCGGGGACTGTCCTTGGCAGTAGGATTATTCAGCAGTTCGTAAAGGAACCATTCCCACTTCTTCTTCACCAGGGCCCAGCCCAGCAGATGCCTTTTCTTCCGATAACCAAAACACTGCCCACCAAACCAGTTGGGAACTCCCCGGCGTTTAAAAACTTCAAAACCCTGCCGGGCTTTTTCCAGGGCATCTTTATCGGTTTCCCGGACGGTAACCTCAAAACGGTTCCCGGCAAGATCCACGGGTTTCAACCTGGTTTTATGGCGGGTGATCTGGATTATATCAATATCCGGATGTTCAAAATTATCAAGATCCCGGGGATCAAGATGTTCCAGGGATATCCACTGGATGGCAATTGAACGGGGGCCCTTGTAGTCGGTTACACAAAAATCTTCCAGTTCCCTATCCAGGAATTCGGCAAGAAACTGAATCAACTGCAGGGTGGAAACATTTTCTTTCTGAACTCTTATAAAAGTGTTCGGCCCGGTTCCCGAAGGTTCAAAACCAAGAACTTCCGAAACCTGGAAATCCTGGTTCGACTGTTTTATTTCTCCTTCGAATCCAAGTTCATCCGGCAGTAAATATTCTTCCGGCACCGGCTCGTCAAGCATTGTCGCGGGCCATTCCGGCTCCACTTTTTCTATCCAGTTCATCCAGATCAAACCTCCTTTAATTCAAACCAAATATTATATCCAATCCGGATTAAAAAGTCCACTCTGCTGTTTAAAATTGATATTAAAAGGAAATATACAACTTATGGATGAAATTATGTATGAAAACCCCGGTGTTCAGGGCAGGCGCAGGGGACTAACTTTATCGGTGGGCAGCGGACATTCTTCTTCAGCGGTTGTACAGTCGACTATCGCCTCTTCCAGGGCCTCTACCAGCCGCTCGTCAAATCCAACCCAGTAGTCTTCGCCAATAAAAGTAAGGGGAACAGCCACCCGGTCCAGTTCATAGGCCTGGGCAATGGCAATTAAAAGCTGCCGGTTTTCCCGGTTATTTTCAATTTCAAAACGTTTAATTTCCACCGCTTCATGCTTCTCCCAGCGATCAAGATACGACTTCTGGCGGGAACACACCGGACAGGTAACTCCCCAGAACCAGAAAATAGTCACTTCATGTTCGTAATCCTCGGGTATATCAAGCCCGGAATCCTGGTTTTCTTCCTCCTCGTTCACTTCTTCATCATTAGCTTCCCGGATGTTCGTGATATTGTTATAGTCGGCCGGATAAATCAAATGAATACCGATTCCAATAAAAAACAGGGCCATAAACACAACAATGGTAATTTTAAAATTATCCATCTAAGTTTTCGGCCTCCAGATCATGATCAACCATTATCCGCACCAACTCTTCAAAAGAAGTCGTGGCCCGCCAGTCCAGTTTTTTCTCGGCTTTTGAAGGATCTCCCACAAGCAGATCAACGTCCGCCGGACGGTAATATTCAGGGTCAACTTCAACCAGAACCCGGCCGGTTTCAGAATCAACACCCTTTTCATCAACACCTTCTCCCGCCCAATCAAGCTCAAAACCAGCTCTTTCAAAGGCGAGCGTTGCAAATTCCCGGACAGAATGGGTCTGACCCGTGGCCACCACGTAATCATCAGGGTCCTCCTGCTGGAGCATCAGCCACATTGCCTGCACATATTCGGGCGCATACCCCCAATCCCGGCGGGCATCCATATTTCCCAGGTATAGTTTCTCCTGGCGACCATTCTTAATCCGGGCAGCAGCCCGGGTTATCTTCCGGGTCACAAACCTTTTGCCGCGGCGTGGCGACTCATGGTTGAACAGGATCCCGTTCGAAGCGTGCATACCGTAGGCTTCCCGGTAATTACGGGTTATCCAGTAGGCATAAAGTTTTGCACAGCCATAGGGACTTTTGGGATGAAATGGAGTTTCCTCGTCCTGGGGGACCTATTTAACATCACCGAACAGCTCGCTGGTGGAAGCCTGGTATATACGGGTTTCAACCCGGGCTTCTTTAATCGCATCGAGTAGACGAAGAGTCCCCAGCCCGTTTACATTAGCAGTATACTCGGGCTGGACAAAAGAAACTCCAACGTTACTCTGGGCGGCAAGGTTATAAATTTCATCCGGTGCTATTTTTTCAACAAGCCGGCTCAGATTACTCGCATCCACCATATCCCCATAATGAAGATACAGTTTTTTCTCGTGATAATCCGGATCCTCATACAGATGATCAATCCGGGCAGTATTAAAAACCGAGGTCCGCCGGCGAATACCGTGGACTTCATAGCCCCGGTCCAGTAATAATTCTGCCAGATATGAACCATCCTGACCGGTAATACCGGTTATAAGTGCTTTTTTCAAATTTTAACCTCCGGCGCCGGAAATTGTTTTTAAGAGAAAACCAGGATATTAAAAATTAATTCTCAAGCGGACCGAATTGCCTTTTTTGCGGACCTCAACCTGGTTCTCACGGGCCAGCCAGCCCAAAGCCAGATATACATCCGAGGTAGAAAGATCAAGCTCATCCTTGGCCTCGGTGGCTTTTACGGGTTCGGCTCCCTCCTGAGAATCTTCAAGAAACCTGTATATTCGCCCGGCGTTAATTCCAATCTCATCCATGATGTTACTTTCCTGTGCCATAACCGACAACTCCTTATTATTAATTTATTTACCGGAATAGATATTACCTTAAACACCGGGGAGATAAAACATATTTTTCACTATATTATCAAATTATAAAAACAGGAGGTAGAAAGGGAAGAAAATCAGCTGGAGCACTACTTCTACCAGCCCCGAACCGGCAGTCAACGGCTGTAAATTCAAAAAAGGCAACAGATAAACATTAACCGGAAAAAGAAAAATAAATAACAGCAAAAACTGAGCGGCTATTGTTGCCGGTGGTATAAAAACAGCGGAAATAATTTTTGCCTCGGGCAGGGCAAAACAACCGCCAACAAAAATATACAAGCACCAGAAAGCAATAATCCAACCGGCCATACGAACAATTGAGCCGGTTAATAAAAGTGGCGACCAGAAATCAAGAAACGCTCCCCGGGCAATAACAAACGTGAAGGTGCCCAGTAAAATATTAGGAATCCAGATTGCTGCTGAAAATAACAGGCCAGCCTGTGATTGGTCCGCTCCCCCGCCCAGGAGCCACTGGAAAAAATTGAACGTTTCAAAAAGCATGAATTCAATGAAAACCAGTAAAACAAATGCCACCAGCGGGGCGGGGAAAAATCCGGCAAAACGCCCCTCCTGCAGCAGTAGAATTGAAAAGGAAGAATAATTTCGAAATACCGAGAGAAAATTGGAGAAAATTTCTGTACTGTTAGCGCCGGAAAGCATCTTTACCTGCCAGGTGGCCACCAGTAAAACAGCAACGGACAGGACCATCAAAATATGAGAGTTTAAAATTTTTATAGAACGGCCGGCAAAAAATTTCCAGGGGCGAATCCAGAAGTTTATCACCGGTCGAAACCATTCCCATAAACGCTCCAGAAAAGCAGCCGACTGGTAACCTTCAAAAGTTAAATTCTGGCTATCACACCGGGGACAGAACGGTTCCTTCTCTGCCTCCAGAACAAACTCATTACCGCACTCGTGACACTCGTATTCTTTTTTCATGACAATCACCTTTCACCAAAAACGATATTAATAAAAAAGGTTATATTTTATTACTAATCACCCAGGAAATTCAAAGTACCGGCGCCCCCGCCCGGTTTATATCCATTTTCCAGCGCTACTGCCAGCCGTTTTTTTGCCTCACCCACGGCACTGGATATACTCTCTTCCCGGGCCAGCCAGGCAGTAATTAAAGCGCTATAAGCACACCCGGTGCCGTGAGTATTATCGGTTTTTAGCCGGGGCGAAGAAAATATTTCAACCTCCCCTTCACTGTCAAATAGATAATCATTGGCCTCTTTTTCGTCAAGATGCCCCCCCTTCAGCAAAACATCGGGCCGGCCCAGCCGGCAGGCAATAGCCTGGGCAAGCTCCCGGGGGTTATCATAATCGGGCAATTGAAGAGCTTTCCCGATCCTTTGCGCTTCCGGATAATTAGGTGTTACCAGATCAACCTCCGGAAGCAGATAGCGGGCCAGTGCTTTCTCCGCCTCGGCCGCCAGCAGTGAATCCCCGGATTCAGCAACCATAACCGGATCAACAACCACCCGGCCCAACCTGTCCACATAGGAGGCAACCATCTTTATTATTTCAGTATTAAACAGCATCCCTGTTTTAGTTGCTGCAGGCCGGATATCATCCACAACCGCTTCGATCTGCCGGCCGATAAAATTCGGAGCCACAGTTTTGATCCCTTCAACCCCCACGGTATTCTGAGCTGTCAGGGCGGTAATAACAGTACAGCAGTGAACCCCCGCTGAGGTCATCGCTTTTAAATCAGCCTGATCCCCGCCCCGCCCCCGGAATCCGAACCTGCTATAGTAAGAGCACTCGCAACAGTATCAGACATTTATAAACACCTCTTTAAACATCCTGTTATTTTGTAAAAATCTTCACGTCCCTATCTTAGCCATTAAAAAGATCCACGTTTTCAGTCGCCGGAAGCTCGCCAAAGAACCCCAGCTGGCGAGCTTCCTCAAGAACAGTAGAATTTATAGAAGAACGGTTATCAATATCTTCGATCGAACTGAACGGACGCTGTTTGTACGCTTCTTTTAACGGCTCGGCAACTTTTTGACCCAGACCGTCAATTGAAACATAAGGCGCCCTGACTGTTTGTTCATCCTCAAGTTTATAGTTGTGAGGGGCAGAATTCCTCAGCCGGGGCGGGGCAATTTTTACCCCGCGCAGGTAAGCCTCCCGGACAATTTCCATCGCCGAATATTCGGCCGAGTCCCGGGCAGTAGTTTCATTCCTCTGTTTTTTATCGGCTATTATTAATTCCAATTCCTGCAGTCTGTCTTCAACTTTTTCTCTTGAAGTTATATGCTGTGCGTTTAAATAATTTGCATCCAGGGAAAAAGTGGAAGCATAAAACGCTGCCGGATGATGTACTTTAAAATACGCGATCCGGAAGGCCATGATCACATAAGCGGCGGCGTGGGCCTTGGGAAATAAATATTTTATTTTTCTGCAGCTATC
>CAZKRS010000006.1:0-6284 GCA_964555265.1 uncultured bacterium
GATATCGAATATAGAATATAAGTGTAGTTCAGTTGTCCTGTGTGCCGGAACTTTTCTGCGGGGAAAAATATTTATTGGCCCCCATCAGCAAAGCGGCGGCCGGGCCGGCGAAAAAGCGGTCAGCAAACTTGCTGAAGATCTTGAAGAACTGAATCTGGAAACCGGCCGCCTGAAAACCGGGACGCCCCCCCGCCTGGACGGGAACAGTGTTAATCTTGACTCTTTTCGCCGCCAGGAGGGCGACGAACCCCCACCCCGGTTCAGTTATTATCACCGGCGGGAGATTGAGAACAAACTTCCCTGCTGGCAGGGGGCTACCAACCCGACGACTCACCGGATTATCAAGGAAAACCTCGATCGCTCTCCCCTGTATGGAACCGGAGTAATTGAAGGGACCGGGGTTCGCTACTGCCCCTCGATAGAGGATAAAATAGTTCGTTTTGACCACCATGATGCGCACACAGTTTTTCTGGAGCCCGAGGGGTTAAAAACCACTGAACTTTACGCCAACGGAATTCCCACCTCCCTTCCGGTTGATGTTCAGCTTGATTTTATCCATTCCATTGAAGGCCTCGAAGAGGCCCGGATCACCCGCTGGGGCTACGCAATTGAATATGATTTCTTCCAGCCCACCCAGCTGGATTCCACCCTGGAGGTAAGAAAAACGAACGGACTATTTTTTGCCGGCCAGATTAACGGAACCACCGGTTATGAAGAAGCGGCCGCCCAGGGACTTATCGGGGGAATTAACGCCGCCGGACGGGCCCTGGACAAGCAGGAATTTATTCCTGCTCGGACAAACTCCTACATAGGAGTTTTAATCGACGAGCTGGTTACCAAGGGAACCAATGAACCCTTCCGGATGTTCACCAGCCGGGCTGAACACCGGCTGAAACTGCGGGTTGATAATGCCCATTATCGCCTGGTTCCGACCGCCCACCGGCTCGGTTTGATTGACAGACCCACCTGGCAGTTATTTAAAAAAGAAAAAGAACAGCGGGATCAGTTGGAAAAGCTCCTCCGGACCAAAAAAATAAACCCCGGCTCCACCGAGGAAAAAGAATTAAACCGGAGAAAAGAAAAACTTAACCTCGATCAAGCTCAATCCCTCTGGCAACTCTTGAAAAGACCGGAAATTGAGATTACTGATTTTCTGCAGGCCGGGGTTATCGATTCGCCGGAACAGAACCGGGTCCTCGCCCACCTGGGGATCGAAGCTAAATATGAAGGTTATATAAACCGGCAGGAAAATAAGATACAGAAAGCTCGCCAGAAAGAAGAGAAGAAAATTCCCCCGGAGTTTAACTATGAAGAGCTGACCGAATTAAGCAACGAATCAAAAGAGAAACTAAAGGAGGTCCGCCCCCGGACCCTGGGCCAGGCTTCCCGGATCCCGGGGATAAAACCGACGGATATCCAGATTTTACTGGTTCACCTGGGCCAGCCGGATCAAGGTTAATGGGTTTTCTCCCAGTAATCCATTTACAGATAAATGAGGTTCCTGTTATGGGGGCTATAAACCTCGGAGCAGCCCGGAGGGCTGCGAGAATGAGATCATCAGAGACCTTATTTATTCTTCCCTGGTTTGTAACCAGAACCCCGGGAGAACACAGTTAATGAAAATCCCGGAGCTAACGGAACCCAGGTTCCAGAAACTGGCCCTCCGGCTGGCCCGGATCGGCCGCAGCCGGCCGGAGGTTGGGCAGACCGATATTGACCTGGTGCTTGAGAATTTAATCGGGCGCAGCCTCCTCTGTTTGCCCCTGTTAGCACAAAACCGGCCCCTGGTTGATATTGGCGCCGGCGTCGGAATCCCCGGCCTGGTTTTAGCGCTTGCCCGGCCGGAATTGCCGGTTATTCTTCTTGAACCCCGGAGCAGCTGCCACGGGATTATCCGCTGGCTGCTCAAGGAACTGCCCCCGCTCGAACAGTTAAAACTTGTTGAAGCAAAACTGCGGGATTTTGACTTTGAGGACTTCCCGCCCCTGCAGGCAACCAGCCGGGCGGCCCTTGACTGGCCGGAACTAAATAAATATCTCCCTGAAAACTGCGGTCCGGTCATCCGCTGGAGCAGCCCCGAGCTGACCCCCGCCGGCTCTTTCGATCCTAAATATCTGCTCAAAATTACAGTCACCCACTTCAATATCCGGCAGGTATTCACCTGGCTGGGCGATCAAGAAATGTTTCACGTGAAACAAAAGGAATGGCAAAGCAATCCAAATATAGAAATTAACCCGGATCCCGGGAAAGCAGATTTCATGGATTCAGCGGACTAATCGCCAGGGATACCGGAGGCAAACTTTCAGGTTTTTTGTCCGGCTACAATTCTGGTTTAATTTTATTCTTTTAATCTAGAGCCCGGGAATATATACTCTTTCCGGGGTGAATAATTAAGATGATTACTGCAATTGCCATGCAAACAGGGGGGGTGGGCAAAACAACTACTGCTATAAATTTTGCCGCCGGCCTGGCGCTGGCCGATTATAAGACCCTGCTGGTCGATCTGGATCCCCAGGGCAACGCCACCAGCGGCCTGGGGGTAAACTCCAATAAGCTCCAGGTTTCCGTTTATGATTTTTTGTTTAACAGCGCTTCATTTGAGGAAGCTCTCTGTGCCACCCCGGTTGAGGGGCTGGATTTGCTGCCCGGAACCATTGACCTGAACGGAGCACGGGCCGAACTGCCCCGGAAAAACTCCCGTTTCCAGGAATTGAAAAGCAGACTTCCCGACTGCAGCCGGGATTTTGATCGGGTTATCATCGATTGTCCGCCCAGCCTGGGCCCTTTAACTCTTAACGCCCTCATCTGCGCCGATGATGTCTTAATACCCCTTCAGTGTGAATATTACGCCCTGGAGGGGTTGAGTCAATTAAAGGATACAATTAACAGAGTAGAAAATAATCTTAACGAAAAGTTATCTATTAAGGGGATCTTACTGACCATGGAGGACCGGCGGACCAACCTGGCCCGGGATGTCAAGCGGGAGGTCAAAAATTATTTCAAAAACCTGGTCTTTGCCACAACCATCCCCCGGAACGTACGTATTAGCGAAGCGCCCGGCTACGGGCGACCGGTATACCAGCATGCACCCGTTAGCGCCGGTAGTCGCGCCTATCTTCAGTTTACCGAGGAGGTTATCTGCAATGAGTAATACAGGACTGGGACGGGGACTTGACTCTCTTCTTCCCGAGGACGGCCCGAAAAAGGGCAACCTGAAGAATATTCCGGTGGACAAGATTGAACCCAATCCCCACCAGCCCCGCCAGGAATTTGACCCGGATAAAATGGAGGAACTGACCCGATCAATCCAACAGCAGGGGGTTATCGAGCCGGTGGTCCTGCAGCCGGCGGAAAATCAGACTCATACCCTGATCGCCGGCGAACGCCGGTGGCGGGCCGCCTGCCAGGCCGAACTGGACAGTATACCGGCAATCGTCCGGGATGTATCCGCCGAACAATCCCTCTCGGTCGCCCTGATCGAAAATATCCAGCGGGAGGATTTAAACCCGATTGAAGAGGCCCGGGCTTATAAAAAACTGAAAATTAACCAGGATTTGAGCCAGGCGGAAGTTGCCGAACTGGTCGGCAAAAACCGGCCGACCGTCGCCAACCGGCTCCGGCTCCTTCAGCTTCCCGAGGCGGCTAAGGAGGCTCTTGTCGACGAAAAGATAACCGCCGGCCACGCCCGGGCATTACTGGCCCTTGAAGAAGATGAAAAAATAGTGGCCGTCCTGGAGAAGATAATCAGCAAAGAACTCAACGTCCGCCAGACGGAAAAATTAATCCAGGCCGAAAAAAGCGGGGATAAAACAAAAGAAGAAACCGGGAGCGATAAAAAGGAAAAAAAACCGCCCACTCATTTTGAACACCTGGTCTCCGAACTCGAAAATAGCATCGGGGCCCCGGTGGCTATTGAAACGGACAACGAACGCAAAGCGGGGCACGTAAAAATATTTTTTAACAACCCCGATGAGTTTGATATGATCCGCGAGCGGCTTAAAAAAATAGAGCTTGACTGAGCCGCCATAAGCGATCCTAACAGAAAAATTTAGCCGCTTTAAGAAAAAAACTAAGATTAATCATTGACACGACCTGTTCCGGGTGATAAATTCAAAGTAGAAACATTTGTGGGAACGACGGACGAGTTATAACGAACTGTTCCTTTCACTGTCTTCGGGTGTGGACGTTTTCAAGCACAATTTTATAGTAAGGCGGCAGGATCTACCTGGTGTTAATGCATGTCAAATATAACAGTGGATGCGTCCATAACCTGTCATATCCGAGGGGATACAAATGGCAAACTGGAAAAAATCTTTCACATTTATAATTGTTCCACATAACAATGCCGGTTCAAAATCAGTATCGATCCGGGGAATTAGCCTCCTTATGCTCGGCGGGCTGGCCGGGGTGATAACCACGGTGGTGCTTGTCCTGGCTTTTTTGGGAGTTTTAACCAACCCTTACCGCGTCTACCGCCAATACGGCAGGTATGAACAGCAGATCTCCGAACTTCAGTCAGAAAACGAAGAATACAGCCAGTGGAAAATGATCTCCCGCTCTCTCCAGGAAGAAATAAAAGAAACCCGCAGCCGCCACCGGGCGGTAGTAGAGCTTACCGGGCTTGACCAGGCCCTGGATATCGATTTTGAAGGGGAGACGGCAGAAAAAGATGCGTTCAAGGAGCTTGATAAAGCAAAAGAACTTCTGGCTGAAAACAACCAGAAAAACCAGCAGCTCAACGAGATGCAGGAATTTCTGGCCAACCGGACCGAGGTTTTGGCCAGGACGCCGATGCTCTGGCCCACCGAGGGCTGGATTTCTTCCGGTTACGGCTACCGCCAGGATCCGATGGGGGGCCAGGGCCGTTCTTTCCACCGGGGAGTGGATATTGCCTCCTGGCACGGAACCCCCGTCCGGGCGAGTGCAGCCGGAGAAGTTAAGTTTACCGGCCGTAACGGTGGTTATGGAAAAACGGTTGAAATCGAACATGAATTTGGATTCAGCACCCTGTATGCTCACCTCAGTAAATATGCGGTCGAAGCCGGGGACAAAGTCAGCCAGGGAGAAGTAATCGGGAATGTTGGCAGCACCGGCCGGGCAACCGGTTCCCATCTTCATTACGAAGTCAGAGTTAACGGTGAAACAATCGACCCCTCGCCCTATCTTGTCGAAGAGTTTGACCTGTACAACAGATTCGCACCGCGGGAGGCGGCTATCCATGCTCGGAATTAACTTTAACGAAGAAAAACCGGTTGAAAATATAATTGGCGGAGAATCCCGGATGGAAGGGGAGATAGATACCGACGATTCAATCCGAATTGACGGAAAATACGAAGGAACTATTCACTGCCGGGAAACGCTGATTATTGGCCCCGGCGCCGATGTTGATGGAAACATCATCGCCCGGGAAGCAGTGATCGGGGGCCGGGTAAACGGCACCATCACCGCCCATGAGAAAATTGAAATCCAGACCACCGGCGAAATATTTGGTGACCTGACCGCTCCCGTTTTGCAGATTGAAAAAGGGGTGGTCCTCGAGGGCAGCTGCACGATAAACACCGGCAGCGGGGACGAAGACAAAGTAACTTCCATTAAAAATAAACTGGGCTGAATAACAAAAAAATACTGCTGAATTATGATACTTTTCCTTCCCTTCTCCCGCCTGTTTTTGTTATCCTCATAAGCACCCGGCTGGGAAATTAATTATCAATCAAAAAGTGGAGTCATTATGAGCTTATTTATTACATTTGAGGGGCCGGAAGGGTCGGGAAAAACAACTCAGGCAAATCTGCTCGCCGATTACCTGGGCGAAAAGGGCTACACCGTCAATCTGACCAGGGAACCGGGAGGGACTTCCATCGGGGAGCTGATCCGGGATATAATACTTGATCCCGCCCATGACAAAATGTACCCGAGAACCGAACTCCTGCTTTATTTGGCCACCCGGGCCCAGCACGTCAGCGAAAAAATTAAACCCGCCCTGGAAAAAGGAAACGTGGTTATCTGCGACCGTTTTTCCGACGCCAGCATTGTCTACCAGGGAATGGCCCGGAAGCTGGGCGTAAAAAAAGTTAAGGATCTCAATAAATATGCCACCCACGATCTTCAGCCCGATTTAACTTTCATCATGGACGTGCCGGTAAAAACCGGGCTTGACGAGGCCCGCTTTTCTTCCAGTCCCAAGTGGAACACAAACAGCGGCGATAGAATTGAACAGGAGGATAGGTCTTTCCATGAAACTATCCGGGAGGGCTACCGAAAACTGGCCCGGCAGGAACCCGATC
>CAZKRS010000006.1:6294-22580 GCA_964555265.1 uncultured bacterium
TCTTTCCCGGGATCAATCCATAGATAAACTGCAAAATTTAATTCAGCAGGAAGTCCGGGAGAAATTAGAAGAAATTGAAGCTTAACCGGGCCCTTGATAAAAAGCTGAAACGCCAGGTCGACAGCTGGAAGGAGTCCGCCCGTAAAGCGGGGGATTCTGATCTGCTGGAAACCGAAGAGGATGAGAAATTCCAGGAAAAAGTTGAAGGCCGGAAACTTGAACTTCTGGACATGGAGGTTCAAGACCTGGTTGACGAAATAAAATCAACCGGCCAGATATTAATTGAACATCCAACCACCGCCCACGCCCGCCATTACCAGCGGGCAATTGCCTCTTTTTTAAAAAAATCCCAGCAGATGGCCAAGCAGGTGGACAGAATCCTGGCCCAGCGAAAATTTGGCGTTTCGGAGGCCCTGGCCAGCGACCGGGATGAAGACCCCAACACAAAAGAACATGTCATAGTCAAAACAATAGACGAAAAAATGGATAAAATTCTTAATGCAGTAATGGAAAATGAAACCGAAAGGATAGAACTGTCCCAGAATGTTGAAGAAATACGCGGACTTGTAATCGATCTTGTAAGTTCAATCCGGGGGAGAGATAAATGAAACTTCCCCGGCTGCTCACGGAAGCACTCGACAAACAGCGCCTGGCCCACGCTTATCTATTTTATGGCCGGGCAACCCCGAAATACCAGCCGCTGGTGGTAGAATTTTTTCGCCGCCTGTTGTGTTCCCACCAGAACTGCAAAGAATGCCGGGACTGCCGGCAGGTTGAAAATTTAAACCATCCCGACCTGGTTGCACTCGACGGTAACAGCACGAAAATAGGCGTCAATACCGTCCGGGAAAAAATTATCAAGCCCGCCGGACTGACGCCCGCACGGGCCGGCCGACGGGTGTTCTGGCTTAACGATATAAACCGTTTTACCCCCCAGGCCGCCAACACACTTCTAAAAATACTTGAAGAACCACCGGCCGGGACAATTTTTGTTCTCACCGCCCGTTCCCGCTGGGACTGTCTGCCAACAATCCGTTCCCGCTGCCAGTGGGTCCGGTTTCCCGTCAGCCGGCTTGAGGACGACCGGCCGGTCGAGGAAGTGATCTCCACGGTATGGGACCAGGAAAATTACAGTGATGAGGATATTAACCGCTGGAAAAAACTGCTTGGCGGTAAAGCTAACGCCAGCCAGATTAACTGGACCCGTTCCCGGGCCCGGGGGTTTATAACCTTTTTGATTGAAGTTATCCGCAGGTGTTATACTGATGGGGAAATTGATTTTGAAATCAACGATAAGTTTGACCTGACCTGGAATTTAATTCCTGGTTTAACGGGGAGGATTGACGAACTGGAGCGGGGCACTCAACCGCTGCTGATTATTAACTCGATTATCGAAAAATTATATTATCCGGAGGCAGAAAAAGAATGGCTAAACGTTATTTAACCACCCCGATTTATTATGTGAATGCCGAACCCCATATAGGACATGCTTACACCAACCTGGCCACCGACGCCGCGGCCCGGTTTTTTCGGCTCCAGGGCGATGACGTATTTTTTCTCACCGGCACCGACGAACACGGTGAAAAAGTGGAACGGACCGCCCGGGAGGCGGGGAAAAAACCCCAGGAACTGGTCGATGAGGTGGTCGAAACCTTCAAACAGCTCTGGAAGGATCTGGATATTACCCACGACGATTTCATTAGAACCACCCAGGACCGCCACGAGCGGGCCGTCCAGCAGATTTTCCAACAGCTCCACGACCAGGACGATATCTACCTGGGAACCTATGAAGGCCCTTACTGCGTCCCCTGTGAATCTTACTGGGCAAAGGACAAACTAAAGGAAGAAAACAGCTGTCCCGAGTGCGGGCGAGAGGTCGAGTATTTAAGCGAGGAGAGTTATTTTTTCCGGCTGGAGAAATATATCCCCCGGCTGCGGGAACATCTTGAAAATAACCCCCGGTTTGTCCAACCCGAATCCCGGCTGAACGAGGTTAAAGAAATGATAAATAACGCCAGCCGGGATTTAAGTGTCAGCCGGACACGGTTTGACTGGGGCGTGCCGGTTCCTTTTGACGATAATCACGTTGTATACGTCTGGTTTGACGCCCTGATAAACTACCTCAGCGGAATCGGTTATCCCGACCAGGATTATAAAAAGTGGTGGCCGGCCGACGTGCATGTGATCGGAAAAGATATCCTCAGGTTCCACGCGGTTATCTGGCCCTGCATGCTATTGGCCCTGGGAGTTGAACTGCCCCGGCGAGTCCACGCCCACGGCTGGTGGACGCTGAAGGGCACTAAAATTTCAAAATCCAGGGGGAATGTTGTCGACCCCCGGCAGCTGGCCGATGAATACGGGCGGGAAGCCCTCCGTTATTTTTTGCTCCGGGAAATACCTTTTGGCGCCGACGGGGTTCTGTCCGATAAAAACCTGGTCGATCGGATTAACGGAGATCTGGCCAACGATCTTGGTAACCTGGTCAGCCGGACTCTTACCATGGTCGACAAATTCAGGGCTGGCGATCTCCCGGAGCCGAAAAAGAAAAACAGCCCGCTGGCTGATTTTGCCCGCCGCTCCCGGGAAAAATATATTGACCACATGTCCCGGCTGGAATTTGACAGGGCCCTGAAAGCAACTTTCAAATTTATCGGCAGGGTTAATAAATGGCTCCAGGACCAGGCCCCGTGGGAACTTGAAAACGATTCCGATAAGCTGGATTTTATTCTCTATGAACTGTGTGAAGCTCTGAACGAAATCGCCTACCAGATCCACGCACCCATGCCCGATACTGCCTCGGAAATCTGGAAGCGGATCGGCAACATGCCCAAGACAACCCTGGACGACCGAAAGTGGGGAGAACTGTCGGGAGGTGAGCCAGTATTGACCGGCGAGGCTCTCTTTCCCCGGATACAGAATTAAATTTCCCCTTAATCGATACCCACGCCCATCTCTACCGCAGTTATTACGAGGATGACCTTGGGGAACTGCTGAAACAGATAAACAGCAGTCCGCTTAAGGTCCTGGTTCCCGGCGTGGATAAAAATACAAGCCGGCAGGCCCTCAGGCTGGCCGGGGAAAATAAAAATATCTTTGCCGCCGTCGGTATTCATCCCCATAACGCCCGCCGGCTCGATAAAAAACAGCTGCTGTGGTTTGAAGAAAAGATAAACCACCCCCGGGTGGTGGGACTGGGGGAGATCGGTCTTGATTATTACTACGACAACAGCAGCCGCAACCTCCAGAAACAGATGCTGGCCCAATTTTTAAGACTGGCCAGAATCACTTCCGTTCCGGTTATCATTCACCTGCGGCCCGAAAAAAACAGCAGCCCCACTTCCAGGTGCCGGCCGGTGTTCAGGGATTTATTTGAACTGCTTGATTTAGAAGGCGGCCACAAATTATGCGGCCTGTTTCACTGTTTCGCCGGAAATCAAAAAGAACTTCACCTGGCCGGTAAATATCGTTTTTTCTATTCAGCTGCCGGAAATATAACTTTTCCCCGGTCTGAAAATTTAAGAAAAACTTTTATGAAAATCCGGCGGGACCGGCTTTTAATTGAGACGGATTCCCCCTACATGAGTCCCACAACATTCCGGGGCAAACAGAACCATCCCTTCCGGGTAAAAAATGTCCTGGAAAAATTAAGCGAACTATATTCCGTCCCCGAAGAGATCCTGGCGGATAAAATTAACAACAACACCCGGCGACTGTTCGGCGAAAAATTGATTCCCTGCGATTAATTATATGTTAACTTTTATTTCTTTTCTGTTATGTAATTTTGCAGCGCCGAGCAGTTACTTTTTTATGTAATAGTTAAAATTAAAAATGATGGTTTTTAAACTGTTTCTAATAAACTCAGTTCAAAATTGTTAGAATAGTTTAAAAAATTTTCGTGAAGAGTGGATGATTCAGTTGAAAAATCAGGACCGGTTGACCCCCTTAAATTCAAATTTATTTTATGCGGATTTTCAAATCGCAAAACACGGTCGTCAGCGGGGGAGATTTAAAAAATAAAATTAATGGTTGACCCCCCCTTGCCAATTCGGTATATTTTTTCATGTCGAAAGTTGATTAAACAATAGCCATAAATAATATAATTAATGTTAATGAATTGTGGATAACTTAAACTACCAGACAAACCAGCCATAGTCCCGGATAAGGACTATCCATTAATCAAGCAACTACCTCGGCAGATCATTAAAAAACAGGGGCGCTATTGTCTTAAAAAGGGATGTATGGGTCTTTTCGGACCTGTTTATAGGATTATCGGTTTTTCTTATTTACAATTTGAAAATCAAAAATTGTGGATAACTTCCGGTTTGTTGTTGATAACCGGGCAAACTAATTGTGGATAACTTGTTCATTACTAAATTTTTGGAGGGATGAAGTTGGGGTTTACCAACCAGCAATCTAACAAACAGACAGCAACAGGTAGCCAGAATAAACAATGGCAGAAATTCCTTGATGAATTCGAAAGTGAAATTGGAAGGCGCCAGTTCCAGGTTTTTGGAACTCTGCTTGAATACGAGCGGGAAACCGAGGATAAGATCATAGCCTGCGTTCCTAAAAGTTTTCACAAGGAATGGCTGACTGAAAAACACGGTGACGCTTTAAATAACTGTTTCAGCAAAATATATACAGATCAGAAAATCCTGGATATTTCAGTCGATAACAAAGATAACGGCTCCCTTTCTTCGATAAAAGATCAACAGGAAAAAGATTTACAAGATGTTAAGCGATCTTTCCCATTTGCAAGAAATACCGACCTGAATCCCGGCTACACTTTTGACAATTTTGTGGTTGGTTCCACAAATGAATACGCTTACACCGCCGCCCGGGCCGTGGCCGAAGATCCCACCAGTTATAATCCGCTGTTTATCTACGGGGGCGTGGGGCTGGGGAAGACTCATCTGCTCCAGGCAATCGGTCATAAAATTAAACAGCGCTGGGAACAGGCAAATGTCAAATATGTCTCGGCCGAAAAATTTACCAATGAAATTATCCAGGCCCTGATGGAAAAAAATCAAAAAGAGTTCAAATACCGTTACCGTTCCACCGACCTGTTTTTAGTGGATGACATACAGTTTTTGGCAAAAACCGACCGGGCCCAGGAGGAGTTTTTCCATACTTTCAACGAACTTTACGAAAGTGGTAAAGGAATTGTTCTCTGCAGCGACCGGCCGCCCCATGAAATTTCAAAAATTGAAGAACGGCTGCGCAACCGGTTTGAGATGGGATACACGGTTGATATAAAACCTCCCGATTACGAAACCCGGGTGGCCATCCTCCAGAAAAAAATACAGCAGAGCGGAATTGTGGTTCCCCAGGAAGTCATAAATATTATTGCCAGCAACGTAACCAGCAACATCCGGGTCCTGGAGGGTTGTCTGAACAGGCTCACGGTTACCGCCTCGCTGTCCAACAACGAAATAACTCCCGACCTGGCCCGGCAGAAACTTTCCGATTACATGGACGAAAACCGCCAGGCAGCCGATAAACCCGTAACAATTCAACAGATCCAGGAAGCAACCTCCAGCCAGTTTAATCTTTCCGTCAACGAATTAAAATCAAAAAAACGAACCCGGTCCATCGCTTTCCCCCGCCAGCTTTCCATGTATTTGTGCCGGGAGCTCACCAATAGTTCTTATGCGGATATTGGCGAAGAATTTGGCGGGCGGGATCATTCCACCGTTATTCACGCCGAAAATAAAATAGAAAATAAACTGGACCAGCAGGATTCCACCGTTAAGACTCAGCTCAGACAGTTAAAAAACGAAATTTATTCCTGAAATTCATTCCGGCTCAATTTTAACCGGTTATCAGTTTAAAAATATCGTCGACCAAATAGTCCGCCGGGACCGGAAGGTAAATTGTGGTTATAAACAGCTATCCACAGCAATTAAGTCCGGTGTAGATTAATTGTTTATGAAATCTGTTTTAGCTAAAAATATCCGTTTAAAACCGGTGGATAACTTAGTTGACAGATTAACGATAAATGTTGACAATTATGGGAACATAAGAAACCATGCACAAAAAAGCATGTTTTCAACAAATTTGATAACAATGTTTTCACTAATAATAACCTGATATTACGTGATTTAGCAGGTTTATTCACGTTATCCACAGTACTGCTACTACTGCTGTTTATTTAAATATAACTCTTAATAATAGTACAGGGGGCGACAAGAATGAAGTTTACAGGACAAAAACAGGCACTCCAGGACGCACTTCAAACTATCAGCGGTGCGGTAACCACCAGCTCAACTCTGCCTATCCTTGAAAATATTTTGCTGGAGACGGACAACGATGTTTTAAACATGGTGGCCACGGATCTTGAGATAACAATTAACACCACCGCTTCCGTAAAAATCCAGGCCGAAGGCAGCTGCACAATCCCCGCCCGGAAGTTCCAGAACTTAATCCAGGCTCTGCCGGAGGCCGCCACAGAGATTGAGTTTGATTTAAAAGAAGAGGACGAACGGGCTATTCTGACTGTTGAAGCTACAAACTCCCGGTTTGAACTCCCCGTTCTTCCCAGCGAGGAGTATCCTTCTTTCCCGGTGGTCGATGACGGTTTTTCTTTCCAGTTTACCGCCGACCGGC
Organism: uncultured bacterium; assembly: GCA_964555265.1. Taxonomy (GTDB): domain Bacteria; phylum T1Sed10-126; class T1Sed10-126; order T1Sed10-126; family T1Sed10-126; genus CAZKRS01. The sequence continues at coordinate 12,901 of CAZKRS010000006.1, forward strand.
TGGAGTATGTCCTCAAAAACAGCCAGTTTGCCGCCGCCACCGATTCCACCCGCAGTTATCTCTGCGGTATCTATTTTGATCTTAACCACGAGGGAGCTACCGTGGTCGCCACCGACGCTCACCGGCTGGCTCTGCACAAGACAAAATTTGCCGACGAACAGTATGACGATAAAGACCGCTCTCTGCTCCTTCCGGTTAAAGCAGCCCGGGAACTGGTAAAAATTATTCCCTCGGAAGGTGAAATTACCGTCAAATCCGACGGCAACCTGGTGGAGTTCGAACTGGATGACGGTCGACTTATCAGCCGGTTAATTGACGAAGATTTTCCCAATTATAACCAGGTAATCCCCCAGGAACACAAGCAGCGGGTGATTATAAATCGGCGCCGACTTTATGATGCGGTTCGCCGGGTCTCACTGCTTGCCGACCCGAAAACCAGGCGGCTGCTTATCGACCTTAAAACCGGTAAGTTGCTGATCAGAGCCGAAGCATCCGAAACCGGATCCGGGGAAGAAGAACTGGAAATTGATTACTCCGGTGACGAACAAACGATTGCTTTTAACGGCGATTATTTGGCCGACGTTCTCGATCATATTGATGATGACGAGGTCTATTTCGATCTTATCTCACCCGACAGCCCGGGAACGTTCCGACCGATAGATGACAACGATTACCTGTTTATAATCATGCCTCTCAGGTTGAGTTAGCTGCAGGCCAAACTTTGCTAATAAACAGGCTCCAGGTCTCCCAGTTTCGCTGCTGGTCTTACCGGGAGGTGGAATTTGACAGGGAAATTACTTACCTTACCGGGTCTAATTCCGCCGGTAAAACCAGCCTGGTTGAAGCAATCAACTATCTTTCCACCGGCCGCAGTTTCAGAACCCGCAGGGACCGCCGGTTGATCCAGTGGGAAAAATCTTACTACTCGCTGCGGGGGGAGTTTTCAGACGGTCCTGTCGAGGATATAGCCGTATCTTATGAAAAGACTCCCGCCGGTTCTCTTAAACAGATAAAAGTGGACGGAGAGCTGTTGTCCCGGCTCTCCAGGCTCCAGGGTTTGTTCCCGGTGGTGTTATTTTCTCCCGAGCAACTGGAGATTTTAACCGGGGGACCAAAGAACAGGCGGCGGTTTATAAATCAACTTATTTGCCAGTATTCGCCCGAATATATCCGGCAGCTGCAGATTTATAACCGGGCGCTTGATCAGCGGAACAGTCTCTTAAAAAATAATAATCCCGATCCTGATTTACTGGAAACTTATGAAAAGAAAATGGCCCCGGCCGCCGGTTATATTATTACTCAGCGCCGGAAACTGCTGGCAAGACTCCAGGACTGGCTGGCGGAGCATATCAAAGAGCTTGCCGGTGAGATTCTTGAAGAGATAACTATAAATTACAGGCCGGGGATAGGAGATTCCGAGGATTCAGAAGATATAGCGGAAAAACTGGTTGAAGAACGAAAAAAAGCAATAAAAACCGGCTATACCACGGTTGGAATCCAGCGGGACGACTGGCAGATCAGCAGGGCGGATGAACATTCCCTGCGCAATTCGGGAGCCCGGGGAGAGCTCAGGGTGACTCTTATCGCCCTGAAATATGCGGCCGCCGGAGTGATTGATGATTGTTCGGCTTACCGACCGGTCTTACTGTTTGATGATCTACTTTCGGAGCTGGACAGCTACCGGCAGTCTCATGTTATAAATTATGGTCTCCGGAGTAAATACCAGGTGATTTTCACCGGGACAAAAAATCCGGACGAGTTTGATCTTCCCCGGCCCGGTTGCGTGGTTGAACTGCCGGAGTAAGGATGATTTTATGGAAAAATTAGGGAAAATAATTGAGGAGGTCCTGGAGCATGAAAATCTCCAGGAACCTTTCGTCAGGGCCGCTTTAAAAGAAAAATGGGAAGATATTGCCGGAAATTTACTGGCCTCGCACCTGCAGGTGGTTTCCTACCGGAAAAAACGGCTTGTTCTGGTTGCTGAAGACCCGGGCTGGAGTCACCAGGCCGAGCTGATGAAAGAGGATCTTAAAAACAAAATTAACGATTATTTCGAAAAACGTGTGGTTAAAAAAATAAGGATAAAAAATTAAGAAAACTCTGTATTTTCTCCCGCGTGAATGCTATCATGTACGAGCACGCAAGAGAAAAACGGCACTGTTAAAAAAGCGGGAGGAATTATACAGTTTATGAGTGCATCTGAAGATTATGCTTCCGGTAAAATCCAGGTACTGGAAGGGCTGGAAGCCGTTCAGAAACGGCCGGGGATGTATATAGGCAGCACCGACCACCGGGGACTTCATCATCTTGTCTTTGAAGTTGTTGATAACAGTATAGATGAGGCGCTTGCCGGTTTCTGCTCCGAAATCGAGGTAACTATCAACGAGGACAATACTGTTACTGTCAGGGATAACGGCCGGGGGATTCCGGTCGGCAAACACCCCAAGTATGATGTTTCCGGCGTGGAAGTGGTCATGACCAGGCTGCACGCCGGTGGTAAATTTGACTCCAGTTCTTATGAAATAAGCGGTGGACTGCACGGGGTTGGGGTTTCAGTTGTAAATGCTCTCTCCGAATGGCTGGAGATTGATGTTCACCGGGACGGCAAATCCTACCACCAGCGGTTTGAGAAGGGGAAACCGACCGGCCCCCTGGAAGAGACGGGACAAACCGAGGATCGGGGCACAATTATTCGTTTCAAACCGGATCCCGATATTTTTGAAACTGAAAAGTTCCAGCCCGATCCGCTCCTGAAGAAGATGCGCGAGTTGGCCTACCTGAATAAAGGGTTATTAATAAAATTTGAACATAAAAGTGAAGATATCTCGGAAACTTTTCATTACCACGACGGTATCCAGGCGTTTGCCCGCTATTTAAACCGTAAGTATGAGGTTCTGCATGATGAGGTTATCTATTTCTCCGATGAAGTGGATGACGTTAAGGTCCAGCTGGCCCTGCAGTACGCCAAGGATGCTTACACGGAACGGATATTTGCTTTTGCCAATAATATAAACACTCACGAGGGGGGGACGCACGTTACCGGATTTAAGACCGCCATTACCCGGGTGGTCAACAGTTATGCCGAGCAAAACAACCTCCTGGACGATGAGAATCTCAAGGGGGAGGATATCCGGGAAGGTCTGACGGTAATTTTAAGTGTCCTGGTCCCCGAACCCCAGTTTGAGGGTCAGACCAAGACAAAACTGGGCAACAGCGAAGTGCGGGGAATAGTGGAGTCGGTTGTGAACAAACATTTGACCACTTACCTTGAGGAACACCCTTCGATGGCTCGCACCATCATAGAACGGGTTAAAGCGGCCGCTCAGGCTCGAAAAGCAGCTCAGAAGGCTAAACAGTTAACCCGTCGTAAATCAGTTCTGCAGTCATCCTCGCTGCCGGGAAAACTTGCTGACTGTTCCAGCCGGGATTCGGAAAAAAGTGAACTTTTTGTGGTTGAGGGAGATTCTGCCGGTGGTTCGGCAAAGCAGGGCCGGGACCGGGAGTTCCAGGCTATTTTGCCGTTGCGGGGAAAAATATTGAACGTGGAAAAAGCTCGAATTGACCGTGTCCTGGACAACAAGGAGATCCGGGCTTTGATTACCGCCCTGGGCACCGGGGTGGGGGAAGAGGATTTTGATCTTGACCAGCTTCGCTACGGGAAAATAATAATTATGACCGACGCCGATGTTGACGGCGCCCACATCCGGACGCTTCTGATGACCCTTTTCTTCCGCTACATGAGAGAAATTATTGAATCGGGCCACCTGTATATTGCTCAGCCGCCGCTGTATAAAGTGGCGGCTAACGGGAAACATAAGTATATCTACCGGGAGCAGAACCTTCAGCCGGCGCTGGAGGAGTTTGACGGAAAAACGTCGGTTCAACGCTACAAGGGACTGGGGGAGATGAATCCGGACCAGCTTCTGCGCACAACCATGGATCCGGAAAACAGGACCCTGCTCCAGGTCCGGGTGGAGGATGCAGTGGAAGCCGATGAGTTGTTCACGACTCTCATGGGCGATGACGTTGGTCCCCGCCGCCAGTTTATCGAGGAACATGCCGACGACGTTCGGAACCTGGACGTATGATTTTTAAAGTGATTAAAACGAGGTGTTACGCTTGAGTTCGGAAGTGGTAGACCCCACAAAGGTTGAGGAAGATATTGAAACAGCCTACGTGGAGGATGAAATTAAGGAATCATACATAGACTATGCGATGAGCGTGATTGTCGGCCGGGCTCTGCCCGACGCCCGGGACGGATTGAAACCGGTTCACCGGCGAATTTTATACGCCATGGATGAGCTGGGGCTGTATTATAACCGGCCCCATAAAAAAAGTGCCCGGATTGTCGGGGAAGTTCTCGGTAAGTTTCATCCCCACGGGGATATGGCCGTTTACGACGCCCTGGTCCGGATGGCCCAGGATTTTTCCCTGCGCTACCCGTTTGTCGACGGCCAGGGTAATTTTGGCAGTATAGACGGCGACAGTCCGGCCGCCATGCGTTATACCGAAGCCCGGCTGGCCAAATTGTCCCGGGAAATGCTCAAGGATATCGACGAGGAAACGGTTGATTTTCGGCCGAATTTTGACGATTCGATGGAGGAGCCGGAAGTTCTGCCGGCCCGGCTTCCAAACCTGCTGATTAACGGTTCGTCCGGGATTGCGGTCGGGATGTCCACCAATGTTCCTCCCCACCAGCTGGGCGAGGTTATCGATGCGGTGGTCTATCGAATTGATAACCCTGACTGTTCAATTGATGATCTGATGGAATTTATCCCCGGTCCGGATTTTCCGACCGGTGGTCTGATCTGTTCCCGCGAGGGGATTGAGAAGATGTATAAGACGGGACGGGGTAAAATCATCATCCGCGGCCGGGTGGAAATTGAAGAAAACGAGGGCCAGACAGCCGACCGGATAATAATTAACGAAATTCCCTACATGGTCAATAAAGCAAAGATGATTGAAAAAATTGCCAAACATGTCAAAAACGAAAATATTGATGGTATTAAAGATATCCGGGATGAGTCGGACCGCCGGGGCTTGAGAGTGGTTGTTGAGCTTACCCGCGGGGCCAGTCCCCGGGTTGTGGAGAATCAGCTCTACAAATATACCCGCCTGGAACGCACTTTTGGCGCCCATATGCTCGCCCTGGTTGACAACGAACCGGAGCTGATGAGCCTGTCGGAAATTATTGACGTCTATATCGAACATCGGTTTAAAGTCATCAGAAAAAGAACGCAATACCGGCTTCGTAAAGCCCAGGACAGGGCCCATCTGCTTGAAGGTTACCGGATAGCTATCGCCAATATTGACGAAGTGGTGGCAATCATTAAGAAGTCCGATAATCCGGAAGCGGCCCGGGAGACTCTGCTGGAAAGATTTGAGATTACTCCCCGGCAGGCAAAAGCAATCCTGCAGATGCGCCTGCAGCGGCTGACCTCGATGGAGGCTGAAAAAATAGAGGAAGAATACAACCAGCTCCAGGAGGATATAGCCTATTACGAGTCGGTGCTGGAAAGCGACGGCAAAGTGCGGGAGATTATCAAGGAGGAGTTGCTGGAAATAAAAGATGAGTATGACGACGAGCGGCTGACCGGTTTCAGTGAGCGGCCGCTTGACGTCTCCCGTGAGGATTTGATCGAGGATGAACCGGCAATAATTACCCTGTCGAAGTCCGGTTATATTAAAAGAACCGATCCCGGTGAATTCCGGGTTCAGCACCGGGGCGGACGGGGTATATACGGCGCCGAGCCCCGGGAGGAGGATTATATCAGCCGGGTTTTTTCAGCTTACACCCATGATTATCTGCTGGTGTTCACTTCACGTGGACAGTGTTACTGGTTGAAAGGTTATGATATTCCAGAGGGTGGGCGCCGTTCCCGCGGAACTCCAATCATTAACCTGATTGACGTTGAGCAGGACGAGCTGGTCCGGGCGATGATTCCCCTGCGGGAGTTAAACTCCGGCTATTTGGTCATGGCAACTAAAAAAGGACGGATTAAAAAGAGCGATCTTGAAGCGTTCAGCCGGCCCCGCGCCGGTGGAATAATTGCCGCGGATCTGCCGGAAGAGGATGAACTGGTCAGGGTCTGTAAAACTTCAGGAGATGATGATTTATTACTGGCAACGACCGGGGGTTATGCAATCCGGTTTGACGAGGAGGAAGTTCGGCCCATGGGACGGGATACCCGGGGAGTGAAAGGGATTGAACTGCGGGAAGATGACGAAGTCTGCGGGCTGGCCGTGGTTGAGGAAGGTAAAAATCTCTTGACCGTCTGTGAACAGGGGTATGGGAAACGGACCTCTTTTTCTGACTACCGGCCCCAGACCCGGGGAGGAAAAGGACTGGTCAATATTAAAAAACTGGATCGCAATGGACCGGTGGTCGGGATAATTTCCGTGGAGGAGACCGACGAGGTGATTTTAATTTCAGACCGGGGGATAGTTGTCCGTATTCCCGCCTCGGAGATCAACTGCTACCGCCGCAGTGCTGCCGGTGTCCAGGTGATGGGGGTTCGTGAAAACCAGCGTATTACGGATCTGACCGCCGCAGTAAAAGGTAAATAAATTGTTTACCACAGCAGCCTTAATCGGTTAATATATTCTTCCTGCTAATTATTCTGGATTTTTTTAGGGGGTAAGTTATTTGAAGGCTCGTTTTGTTAATCCTTTCATTAATGCCGCTGTTTACACTCTCCATCAGTTTTTTTCCGATATTGCAATTAGCCCCGGCTCCGCCTCAGTGGTTCCAGATCTTCCCGAACGGACCGGTATTACCGCCGGCTTAAAATTTTTTGGAGAACTTGATGGTAGGGTAATATATTTTATGGAAGAAGATACCTGTCTGGAAATGGTTAGCGAGCTTAATGAAACGTCGATGACCGAGCTGGATGAACTGGCCCGGGACACTTTTCGGGAGATGGCCAATATTATTACCGGCCAGTCCGCGATCCGTCTCCAGGCCAAAAAATGTTCGATAGATATTTCAACTCCTTCTTTGCATATTGGTTTGCCCGGTGAAAAATGGGAGACTGATGGCCAAAAAATAATCCACTTCCCCCTGCATACCGGCTACGGCGATTTAGAAATTCACCTGGAATTTGATAATTAATTGTTATCCTGTCGGAATATAATCAAGTTCCGGCAAGTCCCGGAGAGTAATAAACTGCTCAAAAAGAGGAGCCAGGCTAATGTGCGGTAGGTTTGGATTGTTCTGTTCTCCCCGGGCTTTAAAAAAAGAGTTTAATCTGGATGAAGAGCCCCGTTTTGAAAAAATGTACAATATTCCCCCGGGCAAAAAAATCCCGGTGGTGGGAGAAAATCCAGCCCGGTCCAGCCGTTCGGCTCCCCGGCTCATGTGGGGAATAAAACAGCCGTGGCAAAAATCAGGGGCCGGCACAGAGAGGCTGATAAACGCTCGTTTGGAAACGGTAGCTGAAAAACCGGTGTTCAAAAAACTTATAGCACACAGGCGCTGTATAATACCGGCCAGTGGTTTTTATGAGTGGGATAGTTTTAACGGTAAAAAACAGCCATACTGGTTTTATCCTCAAGATGTGGATGTCATTGGCCTGGCCGGCCTGTGGCGGGAACGTTCTTTTTTAATTATAACAAAACCGGCGTTCGGCAAAATTAAACAAATTCACCGGCGCATGCCCGTTATTCTTCCCGAAGATAGGTATGGTTCCTGGCTTGATCCGGAAGAAAATGAGTATCGAAAGTTAAGGGGAATGTTAACTGAAAAACCGGGTATAAAAATAGATATGCACCGGGTTAGTCCCGATGTTAATAGTCCCGGTTATGATACCCGCAGCTGTATTGAACCGGTTTAATTAATTAAGTGTCAAGCTGGTCGGCGATGATCCCGGGGATTCCTTCACTGCCGGCGGCAATCCGGTTATTTTCGGCAATTATATCCTGGATAAGATTTTCTTCACCGTTATTTTCAAGAGCGGCCGCTGCTTGTTCGGCTGCGGCGGGGCCGTTCTGGTTGGCAACACGGTTGGCTATCGTTGCTTCTTCTTCCGCTTCGGCATCCCCTGATTCTTCCACTTCATTTGCTTCCCCGAGTCCGGCCAGTTGTTCCATGAATATATCGTGAACCTGGTTGAAGAGAGTTTCCAAACTTGCCGAGAGGGAACCTCCCAGCTCCTGGCGGGCCTCCTCAAACCCTTCCTCGGCCGCGCCTGCAACCTCATCTACAAATTCTTGCATTGCCTCCTGGAGATCGTCGGTTTCTGTTTCTTCCAGGAAACCGTTCATAAATCTTTCGGCAAAGTCCAGAAGCCGCCCGGCGGTTTCTTCCGGAGTGTACTCGTTGTCCGCGGTCGACGAGGGTTGGTCGCTGACCGGTATATTTTCAAAACGTGATTCTATTGAAAGTCTGACATTGGTTTCTATTACCATCTGGGCTGTTTTATCGTGGACCCCCATCTCCATGTTCTGGGAGATATCCAGTCTGACGCCCGTGTAGTTGTTATCCGATTGAACTTCCGAAGCGGCTGATAGCTGTCTTGAGGCCGAGTAAAGCTGCTGGCTGTTTTCACCGGTTTCGGCGGGGGCATTTTCAACTCTGCCGTTCTCTTTTTCGTTTCCTTCCCCTTCTGCTTCCGCCTGCTCAATTTCAGGCGGTCCTGCCGGGGGCTGAATTGAACCGGATTGATTGGAAAGTGCATTCATTGGTGAAAACATAATACCACTCCAGGCATAAATTTAATTATTTTGTTTGCTATTGTTTTTTATCGTCTTGTATTTATTTATAGTTTAGTGATAATATAAAACAGTTCTATTGGAAAGTGGAGAGTTATTTTTCAATACCGGAAATTAATTAAACAGTTCAGGGAGCTGGTATTTATGAAACATATTGTCAAATTTTTGTTGCTCCTGGTTATTGTTTTTAGTTTTGCCGCCTGTGCGGCAGTGGAGCCGGAAGCCGACCAGGAAGAATTGGAAAGACAGCGCCGGGAAAGAGAAGAAAGAATTGAAGCGGAAGTAGAGGAGAGAGTTGCCGGCAGAGAAGAGGAATTAAGAGCTGAAATTAGAGAAGAACTAAAAGAAGAGCTCAAGAAAGAGGAAGCGCAGGTCAGGGAAGATATTGTCACCGAAGCCGCTGAGATCGCTCACGTGGAGGCGGAAGAGGTGGGGGAAAATGTTATTCTCACCCTCCAGGAGCATATCCTCTTTGACTCCCTGGAGGCCGAGATAAAAAGAACGGCGATGCCGGTTCTTGACGAGATAGCTAAACTGCTGCTTGATTATCCCGACCGGATGGTGATTGTGGGCGGTCATGCCGACACGATGGCCGTCCAGACCGAACGGTTCCCGTCCAACTGGGATCTTTCCGCCCAGCGGGCCGTAAACACGGTCAAGTACATCTCATATCTTGAAGAGCTTGATAACTCCCGGCTTATTGCCGCCGGTTTCGGCGAGTATCACCCGGTGGCTCCCAACGATACCCCGGAAAATCGCCGTCTGAACAGGCGGGTGGAGTTTATTCTACTTCCCCCCGGACTTGAGCAGAAAGATATCGATGTTCCCCTCGACTGGCGATAGTTCGGGTTAGAGCTCTATATCGATTAACCGGGTTTTGTTAGCGGTTCGAACCAGCAGTGAAGTTACCGGTTTTTCCAGCCGGTAGCCGATGTAGCCGCAGATAATTCCCACGGCCCAGCCCCCCAGTA